>CAURAS010000181.1:0-4015 GCA_963522865.1 uncultured Cardiobacterium sp. | reverse complement strand
ACGGCGCGCGGGGTGATGGTCGCGCCGGTGAAGCTGTCGATGTCGCCGCCGTCTTTTTTTACGGCAAAGCGGGTGTTGGCAAGGCTTTTCCCGGCAAATTGCAGTATCCACGGGTGGATGCGCGCCTCGATTTTGTCGCCCAATCCGGGCGTTTCTTTGTGCGCGAGGACGCGCACGCCGAGCAGGGTTTGGTGGTCAGGGGCGATGCCGATGAGCAGTTTGATTTCGCCGTTGTAGCCTTTGTAGGTGCTGGTTTGGTAGTAGGTGCTGCCGTCGGCGGCGGTGTAACGCTGTGCCGGGTTGCCTTCGATTTCGATGTTTTCGGGGTGGTCGAGCAGCGCGGGATCGATGTCGGGGTTGATTTCGCGGTATTGGGCGATTTTCGCGCCCTGTTCTTGTACGGCGATGCGGTTTTTCGCGCTAAACCAGGCGATGCTGACGGCAGCGAAGGTGACGGCGGCGTAGCTGGCAAGGCGCAGGGCGGCGGTAAGCGGGGTTTTCATGGGTGACGGGGTCAGGTTTTCGGGGGTGGGTGTAAGCGGCAGAATCGTAGGGTGGGGCTTGCCCCACCGTTGAAAACCGAAGTGTTTTGTTGTGGTGGGTCAAGACCCACCCTACGGACTCCCCACGGGGTTTCCGGTTTTTCAGGTGTAGTCAAAGGTCATCAGCACCAGGCGGCTGTGCGGTTCGTAGAGGAGGAAGATGGTATCAGCGCCGCCTTCGCCCCAGCTGTAGCCGGCATCTGTCGCGATGCAGATGAAGCGCCTGCCCTGGTAGCGGATGTCCGCTTCTTTACCCCAGTTGTCGTAGTCTTCGTCGATGGTAAACGCCGCTGGCGGCTCTGTGGTGGACCAGTTTCCGTAATAACAGGGGGACAGAAAACTGGGCGGGCCGCCGAAACGTGGCAGATTGTTGTCATCGAGCTCTGCGACGACAACGCCATTCTCGCGGTAAAACTGTTTGATTTGCTGGTAGCTGGCGCGCACTTCAGCGAAGTATTTTTGGGCGTCCGGGGCGGCGTTCTCGCCGATAAAATAGTTTTCTTCGGCGAGGAAGCGGTAGGTGCCGTCGTCTTCAAGGTGGAAGCAGAGCCAGTTTTCGCTGCAATAGTCGGTGTGTGTCGCCCAGGCATTGTCACCGATGCAGCTGTTGTACGGTTCGACGGGCTTGAGGAAATGCAGGCGGACGTCGCCCAATGCCGGATCGAGCGAGGCGAGGTCAAAGCTCACCAGCGGCAGCAGGTGTTTCTCCAGCCAGGGTTGGGTAGCGCTGAAGACAGCGCTGGCTTCCGGGAAGTAGTCGATGTGCGCCGGTTTTCGCCACGGCGGCGGCACTTCTATATCAGCAGCTTCCGGGCGCAATTCTGGCGGCAGGCTGTCGAGGTAGGCGGTAATGGCGGTTGATGTCTTATAGCTACGGCAAAGGATATAAACGATTTGATCAACGATTTCTGTGACACTTTCTTTGCTGCGCGGCGGTGTCTGCATGGGCTGGGGCAGGTAAACCGTCATTAGCAGCCGACCATCCCCAGGGTTGGGCAGGCGTTCCTTGAGGAGGTAGGCGCCATCAGTGCGGTAGCCGTCGGCATCGTTAAGCATGACGGCAAGGGCGCGCAGGGCATCATGCTGTCCGTATGCGAATCCGTATGAGGTTATCGGCCAGCCGCTACGAGTTAGCCATTCAATGCCGTGCTGCTCGCCGTAGGCTTTGAGATGCAGGGCATCGCGCAAGGCTTCTGCCGGGTAGGTGCCGGGCGGGTCATCCCACGCCCATTGCCAGCGGCCAGCGACATCGCGGCCGATGAACTGCACGCGGCAGACGGTTTCGCCGAGACGAGCGGTCGCCGTGTCAAAGTCAATGGATTCGAGATACCACCCCACTTCCCGCAAGGCTTGCTGGCGCTCAAGGCTTTGACCGAGGTAGGGCAGGGCGAGGTCGCACATTTCCTCGCGCAGGGCAAGGTAGGCGGCGTAGTCGGCAGGAGGGAGCGGGTTGTCGTAAAGGCTCATGGTTTTTTCCTAGTGGTTTAGCGGTAGCGCGGTTGGGTGAGCGGGTCAATCAGCGGCACCAGGCCGTTGGCGATGAGGATGGCGAAGGCGACGCCATCGGGGAAGTTGCCAAGGTTGCGGATGGCAATGGCGAGCGCGCCGACGAGGATGCCGTAGAGAAAGCGGCCGCGCGCGCTGGTCGCCGCAGTAACCGGGTCTGTTGCGATAAAGCAGGCGCCGAAGATGATAGCGCCGCTCATCAGCTGGCTGTAGGGGTTGAGCGCGAGCGGCATCGCCAGCCAGAAGATAAGGGCGGCGGCGGTGGCGCCTGCGAGGGTCGAGACGAGCAGGCGCCAGTCGGCGGCGCGGGTGGTGGTCAGCCAGATGCCACCGGTGAGCCAGGCGAGGTTGAGCAGTTGTTGTTGCCACGGCGGGTAGAGGGCGGCAAGCGGCTCGCCCGCGATGCGCAGGATGCGGCTGTGGTCGAGCAGGGTGGCGGCGCTGGTCGCGTCCACGCTGAACAGGGAGACAGGCGCGGCGGGCATGCCGCTCATTTGCGCCGGGAAGCTGATGAGGAGGACGGCGAAGCCGACCATTGCCGGGTTGAACGGGTTTTGTCCGAGGCCGCCGTAGAGGTGTTTGCCGAGGAGGACAGCGAAGGCAATGCCGATGAGCGCTATCCACCACGGCGCCAGCACCGGCAGCGACAGCGCGAGTAGCACGGCGGTGACGAGGACGCTGCCGTCGCGCAGCGGGGCGTAGGGCTTGCGGCGTAGCCAGAGGACGGCGGCTTCGAGCGCGTAGGCGGCGGCGATGGTCAGCGCCAGTTGGCCGAGCCAGCGGCTGCCCTGCCAGTAGACCAGAACGGCGATGCCGGGCAGGGTCGCGGCCGCGACTTGCAGCATGACGCGGCGCAAGGGCGGCGCGGTGTGCAGATAGGGCGAGGTGGACGGGGTCATGTGGGGTCGTCCGTCTGCGGGCGGATGGGGATGGCGGTATCGCGCATGTGCTGCTTGAGCTTGGCGTGGGCGATGCGGCGTTCTGCGCTTTTGGCGCGGGCGGCAGCGAGTTTGGCGTCGCGGGCGGTTTTGTCATTGGGGTCTGGCGGGTTCATGGATGGATGCCTCGGGTGATATTTTGTTTTCTGGTGTGTTTCGGGGGGCGTTTACATACACCATGAGCGCTCAGGTGTATGTAAACCAGGGAGTGGCAATATCCTCTGGTTGCTATTCTTCGGATAGGTTCTGGATTTCCTGCCATGTGCGCAGGCCGAGTTTGCGCCGCTGGCGTCGGTAATAGTCCGCCAGCCAACAACCTGTAAAGACGGCGAAGAAGAGGACGCTAAACAGCAGTTTTGCCGGTGTTTGCGGGTTGTTTAGCGGGATGAGCAGGTTAAGCAGCAGCCAGATGATGCCGTTTATGATGCCAAAGCTGATGGCGTTGGTTTTGAAGTCCGCAAGGATGGCAGGCGGGACGGCAATGCCTTTTTTCCAGAGGCTTTTTTGTAATGGCGTAATTTTTTTGTAGTGCGCCGGGATGTCTGCGGCTTGCAGGTATGCCAGGGCTTTTTCGAGGTTTGCGGGCGTGGTCATGTGCGTCTTCTTTGGGGTTGGTGGGAAAGGGGTTGTCCGTTTACATACACGATGAGCGCTCAGGTGTATGTATAGTGGGATAAAAAGGCAATCTAGTGTTTGTCAAAATGCCCCCACCCCTACCCTCCCACACGGGGGAGGGAGCATATCGGTGGCTTACTCCGCTGCGGTTCATTATGCGAATACGCTAAACCGGTTGGTTTCAATTTTATTCCACTATGTAACGGGCAGGCGGTGGTTTTGTCGGCGGGGTCAGTCGATGCCCAGTTTTTTCAGTTTGTAGCGCATGGCGCGGAAGCTGATGCCGAGTTTTTCCGCCGCCTTGGTTTTGTTGTAGTTGCAGTCTTCGAGCGCTTTGATGAGGAGGTTGCGCTCCAGTCCTTGCATGTAGTTTTCGAGGTCGTTCGGCAGCGGGATGGCGGGGCCGTCTTTTTG
>CAURAS010000180.1:0-4015 GCA_963522865.1 uncultured Cardiobacterium sp. | reverse complement strand
CCTTGCAGCATAAGGCTTACAGCGTTTTTTAGCCTCCATTTTGTCCTATACGCCATTTTGACCATATGCGGGTAAAGCTATCGTTTATGGCGATACTCATAAAGTCTCATACATCGTGCGCCGCCGAAGACAGTACGGTGAGGCGGCACAACACCGTATGAGGAGGCTTTATGAGGATTGCTATACATACAGCTGAGCGCTCGATGTGTATGTATAGCCCTAATAGCAAAGGGGCAGCTGGCATCCGCCAACTGCCCCTAAATTTTGCCGATGGTGCCTATGCCATATCGCGTGCGGCGCGGTAGAGATCCTGCCAGCCGTCGCGCGATTTGACGACGGTGTCGAGGTATTCCTGCCAGACGATTTTGTCCTGTACCGGGTCTTTAACGACCGCGCCGAGGATGCCGGCGATGAGGTCGTCCGCTTTCAGCGCGCCGTCGCCGAAGTAGCCGGAGAGCGCCATGCCGTTATTGACTACCGAGATGGCTTCGGCGGTGGAAAGGGTACCGGAGGGGCTTTTCAGCTTGGTTTTTTTGTCGGCGGTGAGGCCTGCGCGCAGTTCACGGAAGATGGTGACGATGCGGCGGATTTCTTCCAGCGCCGGTTTTTCCGCGGGCAGTTTCATGGTGTTTTGGTAGCTCTCCACGCGGCTGCGCACGATGTCGGTTTCTTCGTCCAGCGTTGCCGGCAGCGGCAGGATGACGGTGTTGAAGCGGCGTTTTAGGGCGCTGGAGAGGTCGTTCACGCCTTTGTCGCGGTTGTTGGCGGTGGCGATGAGGTTGAAGCCGCGCACTGCCTGGATTTCGCTGTTGAGTTCCGGCACGGGCAGCGTTTTTTCGGAGAGGATGGTGATGAGGGTGTCTTGCACATCGGCGCCGATGCGGGTCAGCTCTTCGATGCGCGCCAGTTTGCCCTGGCGCATCGCGCGCATCACCGGGGTTTCGACCAGCGCCTGTTCGCTTGGCCCTTTGGCGAGGAGCTCGGCGTAGTTCCAGCCGTAGCGGATGGCTTCTTCGCCGGTACCGGCGGTGCCTTGTACGACGAGGGTGGAGTCGCCGGAGACGGCGGCGGCGATGTGTTCGCTCACCCAGCTTTTGGCGGTGCCGGGCAGGCCGTAGAGCAGGAGCGCGCGGTCGGTGGCGAGCGTTGCCACCGCGATTTCCATCAGGCGGCGGTTGCCGATGTATTTGGGCTTGATGGTAAAGCCGTTTTTCAGTGTGCCGCCGATGAGGTAGGTAACGACGGATTGTGGCGAGAGTTGCCAGTTGTCCGGCACGGGGTGGGTTTCTTGTTGTTTGAGTTCATGCAGTTCTTCGGCGGTTTGTTGCTCGGCATGTTGGCGGAGGATGTCGCTCATGGGGATTCCTTGGTTAAGATGACGGGACGGGATCAGGGCGCGAACCTTAATCCAATCATAGCGCGAATTCAACGCAGTTTTGTTGGAGTTCTTGCAGAATCGCCTCGGCAGATACGACGTATCTACTTTAATTATACATACACTATGAGCGCTCAGGTGTATGTATAACTGCCCGCGTACTGCGCCATTGCCAGATGTCAGCGATACAAAAAAGCGGCTCTGGCGAGCCGCTTTTTTTGCGATGGAATCGGGTTATTTCAAAATTTTCAGATGACTGCCACCAGCCGGCTTGTCTTCGTCATCTGGCGGAGCGCTATCGCCGCTATCTTCCGGGCCGTTTTCCAGTCCTTCTGCGGGCGGCAGGCTAATGCCTTCGCCAGTTTCCCGCGCGATGAGCGAGATGATGGCCTGCATGCTGACCCAGACTTGGTGCGGCTGGCCGCCGAAGCGAGTGTTGAAGGTAACGCTGTCGTTGTCGATAGAAAGGTTGGCAGTCGCGGTCGGCGAGATGTTCAGCACCAGCATTTCTTCTTGCAAGAGGTGCAGCGGCACGCCGTGTACCCAACCGGCGCCGGGGGCGGCGATAACGAGGTGCGGTGTGCAGTCGTTATCCACAATCCACTGGTAAATGGCGCGCAGCAGGTAAGGCTTGCGGTCGGTCATGGTGATTTCGCTCATCAGGCACCCGGTCGCAGCGCCGCTTCTTGTTTGGACAGCGATTTGCGGAAGTAGTCTTTGGAGAAGTGGAAGTCCATGTAGCGCTGGATGGTCGCTGCCGCTTTCGGCAGTTCGATTTCGAGGCTTTCCAGACGCCAAAGGATCGGCAGGACGCAGCAATCAAGCAGGCTAATTTCGCTACCGATGAGGTAGTCGCGGCCTTTGAACATCGGCGACATCAGCAGCACGGATTCGCGCAGCTGTTTTTGCGGCGCTTTTTTCTTCGCTGGCGACAGTTTGCCGTGTTGCAATTGGTCAACTGGCTGGTACCAGTTGGTTTCCAGCTCGTAGCAGAAGAGGCGGATTTTCGCCTTGAGGTTCGCTTCTATCGGCATCAGCGCCGGATGCGGAAAACGTTCATCGAGGTATTCGCTGACGACGCGCTCGTCAAAGAGGACAAGGTCGCGATCAATCAGGGTCGGCAAGCGCCCGGTCGGGTTGATTTCGATGAGGTCGGACGGAATGTTGTCCGGGTCAATTTCGACGTAGTCGATTTCCAGGTCTTTCGCTTGGCAGACGAGGCGGATGCGATGGCTGCTCGCGTGGATGGGGCTGCCGAACAGCGCCAGCCCGCCCCGTTTTTGACTTACGATACTCATAGGCTCCTTAGTTTTTAATGGATGTCGCGCCAGTATTCTTTCTTCAGCAGGTAGAAGATGACGGTGAGGAAGGCGAGAAACGCCAGCACCCACGGCCCCATGCGCATGCGATCCAGCGCGGAAGGGTCAGAGACGTAGCTGAGGAAGTTGGTGATGTCATAGGCGACTTTGTCGTACTCTTCTTTGTTCAGCCTGCCCGGCGTCAGCGCTTCAAAGCCGACCAGACTGCTGTGGGTTTCACATTTTTCTTCGCCATCAACGGTCTCGCACACTTTTTCTTCGTGGTACACCGGTTTCTGGATGCCTTGCAGTTCCCACAGCGGGTTCGGCATGCTCGCGCCAGCGAAGACGGAGTTGTTGAAGCCGAGCGGACGGCTGTCGTCACGGTAGAAACCACGCAGGTAGTTGTAGATGTAGGCACCGCTTTTTGCCCGCGCCGTCAGCGACAGGTCGGGCGGGGTTTGCCCGAACCACTTCAGTCCTTCGGCGCCGCTCATCGCGGTGTGCATTTGTTCGACGTCTTTGGCACCGGTGAAGATGAGGTTTTTAGCGCCGATTTCCGGGTCAATTTGCAGGTCGCGGAAGGCACGGTTGTAGCGCTGGTATTTCAGCGAATGGCAACCAGAGCAGTAGTTGACGAAGTATTTGGCGCCGTTTTGCAGCGAGATTTTGTCGTTCAGGTCAATCTGAAAGGCGTCGTTCGGATAGGTTGCCGCGCCACCGGAGGCAAAGGCTTGGGTCATCGCCAGCGATGCGGTCAACAGGAGGATTTTCATCGTTTTCATTTGGTCACCCGTGTTGGTACTGGCTTGGTTTTGTCGAGCTTGCTGTAAATCGGCATCAGCAGGAAGAAGGCGAAGTAGATGCCGGTGCAGCATTGTGCCAAGCGGGTAACGATGTTGGTCGGCGGCATGGTGCCGAGTTTGGTCAGGGTGAGGAAGGCGATGATGAACAGCGCCAGCGCCACACGCGAGATCCAGCCTTTGTAGCGGATGGATTTGACCGGCGAGCGATCCAGCCACGGCAGGATGAAGATCATGCCGACGGCGGCAAACATGGCGATAACGCCCCACAGTTTAGCCGGTACGCCGAACCAGTCCCAAGTCATGGCGCGCAGGATGGAGTAGAAGGCGCCGAAGTACCATACCGGTGCGATGTGTTCTGGCGTTACTTGCGCGTTCGCCGGTTCAAAGTTGGCAAGCTCCAGGAAGTAGCCGCCAAATTCGGGCATGTAGAAGATGATGCCGGCGAAAATCATGAAGAAGAAACCGAAACCAACCAAGTCTTTAATGGTGAGGTAGGGGTGGAAGGGAATGCCGTCCAGCGGAACACCGCGTTCGTC
>CAURAS010000179.1:0-4026 GCA_963522865.1 uncultured Cardiobacterium sp. | reverse complement strand
GTCTCGCAGTTGCCCCGCTATGCGGAAATCGCTACCATAGCCCGCCTCAAACCCCTACCTTAATTTCTCCCCATGTTTAGTAAAGATATGACCATCGCGGGCTTCGATGATGAGCTGGCCGCCGCCATTCGTGGCGAGGCGCAACGCCAGGAAACGCACATCGAGCTAATCGCTTCCGAGAATTACGCCAGTCCGCGCGTAATGGAAGCGCAGGGCAGTTGCCTGACCAACAAGTACGCCGAGGGTTATCCGGGCAAGCGCTACTACGGCGGTTGCGAGCATGTTGACGTCGTGGAAACACTCGCTATCGAGCGCGCCAAGACGCTCTTTGGTGCCGATTATGCCAACGTGCAGCCGCATTCAGGGTCGCAGGCCAACGCCGCCGTTTTCTTGGCGCTTTTGGAAGCGGGCGACACCATTCTGGGCATGGATCTCGGCCACGGCGGCCATCTCACGCACGGCTCACCGGTCAGCTCCTCCGGCATCCTTTATAACGCCGTGCATTACGGGCTTGACCTGAAAACCGGCTTGATTGATTACGACGCGATGCAGCGCATTGCCAACGAACACAAGCCAAAGATGATTATTGCCGGTTTCTCCGCCTACTCGCAGGTGCTGGATTTACAGCGCTTCCGCGACATTGCCGACAGCGTTGGCGCGTATCTGCTGGTCGATATGGCGCACATCGCCGGATTGGTGGCGACCGGACTCGCGCCGAACCCGGTGCCGATTGCCGATGTCGTCACCTCCACCACCCACAAAACCCTGCGCGGGCCGCGCGGCGGGCTGATTCTCGCGCGCGCCAACGAAGCGATTGAGAAAAAGCTCAACTCCGCCATCTTCCCCGGCATTCAGGGCGGGCCGCTGATGCAGGTCATCGCCGCGAAAGCCGTCGCGTTTTTGGAGGCGCTGGACCCCGCCTTCACCAAATATCAGGAGCAAGTACTGGATAACGCCAAAGTCATGGCCAAAGTCTTCCTCGCGCGCGGTTACGAACTGGTCTCCGGCGGCACCAAGAACCACCTGATGCTGCTCAACCTCGTCAATAAAAACCTCACCGGTCGCGCCGCCGATGCTGCCTTGAGCCGCGCCTACATCACCGTCAACAAAAACGCGGTACCGGACGACCCGCAGCCCGCCTCGGTAACCAGCGGCATCCGCATCGGCACGCCCGCCATCACCACGCGCGGCTTCAAACAGGCAGAGGCGAAACTGGTTGCCACCTGGATTTGCGACATTTTGGACGACATCGACAACGAAGAAGTCATCCTCGCCGTGCGCGAAAAAGTGAGCAAACTCTGCGCCGAATTCCCGGTGTACGGCTAACCGCTACGGAGCGCGCCCTTGCATTGCCCCATCTGCCACCGCCCCGATACCCGCGTCATTGACTCGCGCCTCATCAGCGAGGGCAGCAAAATCCGCCGCCGCCGCGAATGCACCAACCCCGCCTGCGCCACCCGCTTCACCACCTACGAAACCGCAGAAATTTCGCTGCCGATGGTGGTCAAACAAAACGGCGAACGGCAGGCATTCTCGGCGGACAAACTTCGCAACGGCCTCTTGCGCGCCATCGAAAAACGCCCGGTCAGCGTCAACAAAATCAACCAGCTCATCGACGACATCGAAAACCGCCTGCGCATCAGCGGCGACCGCGAAGTCGCCTCGCGCAAAATCGGCGAATGGGTGATGGCGGGGCTGAAAGACATCGACCACGTCGCCTACATCCGCTTCGCCTCGGTTTACCTGAGCTTTCAGGACGTGGAAGCCTTTATCAACACCATCGCCGAACTGCGGCGGAATTGAGCGCTTTTGCTGTGTGGCAGCTTGGGGGCGCGAGGATGCGCTGACCCGGTCTGTACATATACATACACCATGAGCGCTCAGGTGTATGTAAATTCCGCCCGCCATCCCCTTGAACCAGAAACGCCGGAAACCACCAACCATGACCACCGCCGCACAAGACATCCCCTGGATGCAAGCCGCCCTCGAACTGGCACGACAAGGCATCTTCTCCACCGCACCGAACCCGCGTGTCGGCTGCGTGATCGTCAAAGGCGGTGAAGCCATCGGCAAAGGCTTTCACGTCCGCGCCGGTGAGCCGCACGCCGAAGCGCACGCCCTGCGCGAAGCGGGCGCCGCCGCCCGTGGCGCCACCGCCTACGTCAGCCTCGAACCCTGCGCGCATCAAGGCCGCACCCCGCCTTGTGCCGACGCGCTGATTGCCGCCGGTATCGCCCGCGTCGTCGTCGCCTGCCGCGACCCCAACCCGCTCGTTGCCGGACAAGGCATCGCCCGCCTGCAAGCGGCGGGAATTGACGTTACCGAAGGTGTCTGCGAAGAAGAAGCGCAGGCACTCAACCGCGGCTTTTTCCGCCGCATCACCACGGGACGCCCGTTCGTTACCCTTAAACTCGCCGCCTCGCTCGATGGTAAAACGGCGCTTGCCAACGGCGAAAGCCAGTGGATTACGGGTGAAGCGGCGCGTGCCGACGTGCACTATCACCGCCTCGCCGCCGATGCCATCATTGCGGGCACCGGCAGCGTCATCCGCGACAACGCCCGCTTGACCGCGCGTTATCCGACGGAATTGCCGAGCCAAGCGCCGCTGCGCGTCATCATCGACAGCCGTCTGCGCACCCCGCGCGATGCCGCCGTGTTCGACGATCCCTCGCCCATCCTCATTGTCTGCGGCATGAACGCGCGCGCGCCGAACTACCCGGCGCACGTCGAATGGATGCGTCTGCCGCTGGCCGGCGGTCGCGTGCCGTTGCCCGCACTGCTCGATGAACTGGGTACGCGCGGCATCAATAACGCCTTCGTTGAAGCGGGCGCGGCACTCGCCGGCGCTTTTCTGGAGCAGAATCTCGCTGACGAAATCCTGCTCTATCTCGCCCCCTGCCTGCTCGGCAGCGGCGCGCGCGAGCTGGCACAACTGCCGCCGTTACAGCGCTTATCTGATAGAATGCGCGCCCGCATCGACGACTGCACCCCCATCGGCGCCGACTTGCGCCTGCGCCTCACCCCGGAAACCCCATGTTCACAGGCATCATAGAAACCACCGGCAGCCTGCAACGCCGCGACGACCACGGCGACGACTGCACTCTCACCATCGTCTCGCCCACCTTTGATTTCAGCCGCTGCGCCCTGGGCGACAGCATCGCCGTCAATGGCGTCTGCCTCACCGCCGTCGCGCTGACCGTGAACAGCTTCAGCGCCGACGTCTCGCACGAAACCCTGCGCCTGACCACCCTCGGCGCGCTGCAAAGCGGCGATGCGGTCAATCTCGAATACGCGCTGACACTCGCCACCCCGCTCGGCGGTCACCTCGTCAGCGGCCACGTCGATGGCGTCGGCGAACTGCTCGCGCGCGAAGCCGACGCACGCAGCGAACGCCTCACCTTCGCCGCGCCCGCGCCGCTTGCGCGCTATATCGCCGCCAAAGGCTCGATAACCATCAATGGCGTCAGCCTCACCGTGAACACCGTCGATGCCAACCGCTTCAGCGTCAACATCGTGCCGCACACCATGAGCCGCACCACCCTCGGCGCACTACAGCCCGGCGACGCGGTGAACCTTGAAGTCGATCTCGTCGCCCGCTACCTCGAACGCCTGCTGACGGCGCCGCAAGAAAACAGCGGCGGCCTTACCCTCGAAACCCTGCATAAACACGGATTCTGAAGCCATGCCCCTGAACACCACCCCGGAAATCATCGACGACATCCGCGCCGGCAAAATGGTCATCCTCATGGATGACGAAGACCGCGAAAACGAAGGCGACCTGGTCATCGCCGCCGAACACATCACCCCCGAAGCCATCAACTTCATGGCGAAATACGGGCGCGGCCTCGTCTGCCTCACCATCACCCAGGCGCGCAACGACCAGCTCAAACTCTGGCCACAATCGCGGCGCAACAACTCGCCCTACCACACCGCCTTCACCGTCTCGATAGAAGCCGCCGAAGGCGTCACCACCGGCATCAGTGCCGCCGACCGCGCCCGTACCATCCTCGCCGCCACCGCCAAAGA
>CAURAS010000178.1:0-4026 GCA_963522865.1 uncultured Cardiobacterium sp. | reverse complement strand
ACGGGCTTCGCCCTAACCGCCCCTACGCCCTGCGACAAAGCATCGGCTGAAACGCTGCGCTTGCCAGACACAGAAAAGCCCGCAACCAGCGGGCTTTTTCGGGCATGGGGAAAATATACATACAGCCGAGCGCTCGTGGTGTATGTATAACTGTCAGGCAGAGGGCGCTATTTTTTCGCTTCGTTCTTCGCTAAAGCGTTCATTTCTTTGTCGAACTGGTCGCAGCGGTAGCGCCAGGTGTCTTTGTAGTTGGCGGCGAGCGGGCGGGTGCTGGGTAAATCGACGGTCATCGGGTCATAGGGGACGTCGTCAATGCGCACTTCGTAGTGCAGGTGGCTGCCGGTGGAGCGGCCGCTGTTGCCAAGGTTGCCAATGGTTTGGCCGCGTTTGACGGCCGCGCCGGTTTCGACGTTGATGTCGGAGAGGTGGGCGTAGCGGGTTTGGTAGCCGTTGTCGTGGTCGATGATGATGACCCGACCGTAGCCGCCCTGCCAACCGGCAAAGCGCACCACGCCGTCGCCGGTGGCGCGTACCGGCGCGCCGTAGGCGGCCTTGAAGTCGGTGCCTTCGTGCGGGCGGATGATGCGGGTAATGGGGTGCAGGCGCACCGGGTCGAAGGGGGAGCTGATGTGGTCGTAGCTGGCGAGCGGGATGCGGTCCATCGCTGCTTCGGGCGCGTTGCCGTCGGCGTCGTAGTACCAGGTTTTTTGGTTTTCGTGGCGGGCGTACCAGCTGTCGCTGCCGCGCGCGGTGTGCAGGCGTACGGCGATGATTTTGCTGTTTTTCGGGTCGGTTTGGTTGTTTTTGTAGTAGTCGCTGTAGAGAAGGTCGATTTGGGTCAGCGCCGGGTCTTCGAGGCGGGTTTGCAGGGGCTCCAGTTGGGCGAGCAGGGTGGGGTTCAGTCCGCTTTTTTGTAGGTTGTGCCAGTAGTCGCCGGGCAGGCGGTAGGTTTGGTAGTGTTTTTTGAATTGGCCGCCGTCGGCGGTCTGCGCGCTTGGTTTGGCCGAGAGCGGCGGGCCGGGGATTTCTTTGGGCGGGGCGGTAACAGGCGGCAGTTTCGGCGGTTGTTGTGCGATTTCGTCTTCCCAGTCGTTGTCTTCGAAGTCGTCGGCGGTTATGGCTTGCGGCGGGGTTACGGTATGATGCGCGCTCTTGTATTCGGGCAGCCAGAAGTCCGCGGGCAAGAGGGCGTACAGGGCAACGCCGAGGAAGCCGATGAGGGCTATCCACGGCAAGAGGCGTTGTTGGGTGCGGTCGTTGTGCGGGTGTTGTGGCATGGTTCGGGTTCCGGCGCGCAGTGTTGGCGCGCATTTTAGCTTTTTTGTTGGAGGTTTTATGGTTTTGGATGAGCAGTTGGCACTGTTTCGCCGCGGCGCGGTGGATTTTATTGGCGAGGAGGAGTTGCGCACGAAGCTGGCGGCGGGCAAAAAGCTGCGCGTCAAGCTCGGCATGGATCCGACGGCGCCGGATTTGCATTTTGGCCACACGGTGGTGCTGAACAAGCTGCGCCAGTTTCAGGATGCCGGGCATCAGGTGCTGTTTTTGATTGGGGATTTTACCGCGCTGATTGGCGATCCTTCCGGTAAGAGCGCGACGCGCCCGCCGCTCTCGCCGGAGCAGGTGCTGGCCAACGCGGAAACGTACAAGGAGCAGGTGTTCAAGATTCTGGACCCGGCGAAGACGGAGGTGATGTTCAACTCGCACTGGATGGGGCCGATGTCTTCGACGGATATGATTCGTCTCGCCGCCAAGTACACGGTGGCGCGCATTCTGGAGCGCGACGATTTTCAGAAACGCTACACCGAGGGGCGGCCAATTGCGCTGCATGAGTTTTTGTACCCGCTGACGCAGGGCTATGATTCGGTCGCGATGGAAGCGGACGTCGAACTCGGCGGCACGGATCAGAAGTTCAATTTGCTGGTCGGACGCGATTTGCAGCGCGAGTACGGCCAGTCGCCGCAAGCCATCATCACCATGCCGATTCTCGAAGGTCTGGACGGCGTGCAGAAGATGAGCAAGTCGCTCGGCAATTACATCGGCATTTTTGATCCGGCAAACGAGATGTTCGGCAAGATTATGTCGATTTCCGACGAGCTGATGTGGCGCTGGTTTACCCTGCTTTCCTTCCGTTCCATGGACGAGATTGCGGCGCTGCAAGCGGAAGTCGCCGCCGGGCGCAATCCGCGCGATGTGAAGTTTGAGCTGGCGCGCGAGCTGGTCGCCCGTTTCCACGATGAAGCGGCGGCAGCGGCGGCGCAGGAAGCGTTCGTCAATCGCTTTGCTAAAAACGAAATTCCGGAAGACCTCGAAGAATTCCGCATTGACGCGCCCGACGGCGCGCTCGGCATCGCGCATGTGCTGAAGGCGGCGGGGCTGGTTGCCAGCACGTCCGAAGGCTTGCGCATGGTTGATGGCGGCGCAGTCAAGGTCGATGGCGAACGGGTCGCGAGTCGCGACTTCAAACTGGCGCGTGGCTTCAGCGGTATCGTCCAGGCGGGCAAGCGCCGTATCGTCAAGGTGGTGCTGGTATGAGGAATCTTGCTTTGTTATGCGCGCTGTCTGCGGGCGGCGCGCTCGCCCAGCCGGTGTTGCCGGCGCAGAATGAAAACGGCGAACCCGCAGCGGTGCCGTTTTCGGTCAATGCGCTCTTCGCCTCCTACAAACCGAGCATCTACCAGGTGCGCACCATCAACGCCGCCACCGGGCAGAAAACGAGCATCGGCTCCGGTTTTGTTATCGGCGACGGCAAGATGATTGCCACCAATTACCACGTCATCGCCGACGCGGTAAACAAGGAAAAGCACGACATCGAATACATCAGCACCGACGACCGCGAGGGCAAACTGCGCCTGCTGGCGGTGGACGTGGTGCATGACCTCGCCATCGTCGCCGCCGACCACGAGCTCGGCAAAGCCTTCAAACTGGGCGGCATCCCCGAACAGGGCGAGGCGCTCTACGCCCTCGGCAATCCCGGCGATTTGGGCTTCATCATCGTCGATGGCATCAACAACGGCATCCTGCAAAAAAGCGCGCGCTCGCGCATCCTCTTCTCCGGCGCGATCAACAGCGGCATGAGCGGCGGGCCGACGGTCAACAAAAGCGGCGAAGTTGTCGGCATCAACGTCGAAAGCCAGGGCAACGACATCGGCTTCCTCGTCCCGGCAAGCCACCTCGCCGACCTGCTGAAACAGGCGGAAGCGGGCGTGGTGAACATCAACGAATCCATCGCCGACCAACTCATCGCCGACAACGACAAATACTACGCGCCGTTTTTCAGCGGCAAATGGAAAACCGCGACCATCGGCCACTTCAACGTGCCGACCGAAACCGGCGGCGACCTGCGCTGCTGGGACGTCTCGCCCGAACAACAACTGGAAGACCTCGCCGTCAGCGAATCCGTCATCTGCCAGTCCGACCGCACCACCTACATCAGCCACGACATCCAGTTCGGCGCGATGGGCTTCATCTACAGCAACTTCTACGCGCGCGACCCCATCCTCACCTCGCGCTTCTACCACCTCTACAGCCAAGAATACCGCCTGCCCTACGAACACCGTAGCAGCCGCGACTTCGGCGACTTCGCCTGCAAGGCGGACTTCGTCAACATCGGCGGCAAACCCTTCAAAACCACCTACTGCACCCAGCCGTCGAAAAAATTCATCAAAAACGGCGAGCCCGTCTCCGACCTCTACCTCATCGCCGCACAAATCGGTGAAAAACAACAAGGCTTTACCATCACCATGATGCTCACCGGCATCCAGGAAAACCTCGGCAAGCGCGTCATGGCACACCTACTGGAACAAATCACATGGCAACAGAACTGACCGTCGAAAACCAGGACAACATCTACCGCGTCCACACCTACCCGCTGCGCATCGGCCGCGCCAAAGACAACGACATCATCGTCAAAGCCCCCTTTGTCGCCGACTACCACGCCGTCATCGAACAAGGCGCGCAAGGCCTCACCATCCGCAGCCTCGAACAAAGCCACGCCAACGGCGAACGCATCCCCACCACGCGGCCGCT
>CAURAS010000177.1:0-4027 GCA_963522865.1 uncultured Cardiobacterium sp. | reverse complement strand
TGCGCGTGGCCGTATTGCCACAGGGCGACGGTGGCAAAGAGCGAGGCGAGCGCGGGGAAGATGCCCCAGAGGTAGTCGCTGATGCGCCACGGTAGCGGACGGCGCAGCGGTTTGCCGTCTTCGAGAATCATGGCTGGTCGTCGTCTGCGGGGTCGGCGAAGGGGATGAGGGTTTCTGCGCCGCTGTCGTCCTGGGTTAGCAGGCGGATGCGCTGTTCGGCGTGTTCGAGCTGCTGCTGGCAGGCGCGGATGAGAGCGATGCCCTGTTCGTAAGCGGCAAGTGCCTGGTCGAGGCTGAGGTCGCCGTTTTCCAGTTGTTTGATGAGGGTTTCGAGCTGTTGCAGTTGTTGTTCGTAGGTCATGTACGGTCTCCGTGAAGACGGGGCGGGTCATTTATACATACACATCGAGCGCTCATGTGTATGTATATTTGACCGTATTCCTTCCAGCCCGGTTTATGGCCGTCCCGCGAAAGCCTCATACGGTGTTGCGCCGCTTCGCCGTACAACAGCGTACTGTCTTCAGCGGCGCGCCTTGTCTGAAACTTTCGGTGAACGGCTATACATACACCTTGAGCGCTCAAGTGTATGTAAATCTCCACCGGGGACTCAGAAGTCGTTGCGGTAGCGGCCAATGGCGCTGAGGAAGAGGAAAATCATCAGCAGGTTGAGGTTGATGGCGAAGCCCGCGCTTTCGTACTGGTAGTAGAAGTTGAGCGCGGCGGGGACGTAGAGCGAGAGGCCGCCCAGTTGCAGCGCCACGCTTTGCAGGCCGAAGAGAATGATGAGGGTGATGATGCCGGAGGCGTGGCCACGCAAGCATTGCACCGCGCCGTACACGCCCGCCGCAATGGTCGCAAGGGCGAGCAGGTTGCCGATACCGCTGTAGCCGGTGAGTTTGATCGCCTTGCAGTATTCTGTGATTCGCGTGGGGTCAATGGGTATGCCGCTGTGTTGTTGGCAGCCCGCGCCGGCGAAGTGTACGACGCCAATGAGGCGCAACAGTGTCCAGCCCGCGAGGGCAAGGGCAAGGGTGGCCAGCAGGCCAGTTTCGAGGGTGAGGCGGATTTGTCGTTTTTTCATGGCTGGCGGGCGGGGTGGGGCGGCAGGCTGGAAAGTTCCCATCGGGCGCGGACTTCAATGTCGAGCGGGCTGTCGTGGCCGTCGTAGCGTTGCGCGGCGGCGAAGGCGATCATCAGGGCGTTGTCGCCGCAGAGGGCGAGCGGCGGGAAATAGACGCGCCGCCGCTGTTTTTCGGCTTCTTGTTGCAGGGCTTGGCGCAGCAGGCGGTTGGCGCTGACGCCACCGGCGACGACGAGGTCGCGGTAGCCCGTCTCCTGCCAGGCGCGGCGGCTTTTGATGGCAAGGGTTTCAACGACGGCTTGCTGGAAGGCTGCGGCGATATCGGCGCGGGTTTGCGCGTCGTCACCCTGTTCTTCGATGAGCAGGCGTACCTGGGTTTTGAGGCCGCTGAAGCTGAAGTCCATGCCGGGGCGGTTGGTCATCGGGCGCGGTAGCGGGAAGCGGGCGGCATCGCCATGTTCGGCGAGTGCGGCGAGTTCGGGGCCGCCGGGGTAGGGCAGTCCCATCAGTTTGGCGGTTTTGTCGAAGGCTTCGCCGACGGCGTCATCCAGCGTTTGTCCCAGCAGGCGGTATTGTCCGGGCGCGTCCACCGCCATCAGCTGGGTGTGGCCGCCGGAAACGAGCAGGGCGATGAAAGGGGTTTCCGGCCGGGCGGCGTCGAGCAGCGGCGAGAGCAGATGCCCTTCCATGTGGTGAATGGCGATGGCGGGGATGCTGAGGCCGTAGGCGAGGGCGCGCGCGTATCCCGCACCGGTCATCAGCGCGCCGAGCAGGCCGGGGCCGGCGGTGTAGGCGATGAGGTTGACGTCTTGCAGGGTTTTGCCGGCGCGTTCGAGGGCTTGTTGCAGTACGGGCGGCAGGCGGCGCAAATGGTCGCGCGCGGCGAGTTCAGGGACGACACCGCCGTGCTGGCGGTGCAGTTCGATTTGGGAATAGACTTCGTTGGCGAGAATGCCGTCGTCTTTGCTGTAGAGTGCGACGGCGGTTTCGTCGCAGGAGGATTCGATGGCAAGTATCAGGGGCGCGCGTGTGGTCATGGGGCGGGTTGGGCGGGAATGAGAAAGCCCCGCGCGGCGTGCGGGGCTGTCGGGCATGGCGCACTGCTCAGGCGAGGAGCAGTAGGCGTTTGCCGATTTGGTCGGAGAGTTTGTTGGCGCCGTGCAGGATGTGGGCGAGCATGGCGTTTTGCGTGGACTGGATGAGGAGAATCAGCGCCTTGTCGTCGGCATGGACGGCGCTGATGTAAACTTTGCCTTTTTCGCTGTCGATGGTGATGGCGCGGGTCGCGCCCAGCTCAAATTCTCCAATGAGCGAGGAACCCAAGGCAAAGAGAGAACTGCCGACAGCGGCGAGACTGTCTGCACTATGCTTGGAACCATCGGCGTGCGAGGCGATTTCAAAGCCGTCTGGCGTGGCAAGGAGGACATTTTTTACGCCAGGAGTTTCTGAAGCGAAGGTTTCCAGGGCACGGGCGCAGTAATTGACAAAGCTGCTTTCGCGGTAATCTTCCAAAGTTGCCATGGGCGCTCCTTAATTGAGTTCTGCTTCGATAGAAGCTATCAGGGTTTCGACCAGCAATAATACATCATCGCGCTTGCGGGCATCCACTTCGTAAATCGGGAATTTGAAGTCGCGGGTTTCCAGCAGTTTATGGCCGTCAGCAAGCGTCAGGTGTGCGCCGTCCACGTCGCAATGGGTAATACCGACAACGATGCTGTTCATGTTGTGGTTATGAAAATAATCCACGTAATACGGCAGTTCTTTCGCCGCTTTCGGCGAGGAACCGTCCACAAGGATGATGGCGCCGAGTGCGCCTTCGGTAACGACGCGCCAGACGAGCTCAAAACGCTCCTGGCCGGGGGTGCCATAGAGGCCGACTTTGGTGTCGGGCGGCAGGAGGATTTGCCCGTAGTCAATGCCGACGGTGGTCAGTAGTTTGTTGTGGGCTTTTTTGTCGCTGTTGGCGACATCGGTTGAGATGACTTTTTCGTCTGATAATGCCTGGATAGCCGTGGTTTTTCCGGCACCCATGCTTCCTGCGAAGATAATTTTGAATTCTTGCATGTGAATTGTTTCGGGTGAGGTTTAATTATAGTCCGAGTTTTTCGCGCAAACGCTGCAACAAACCACGTTTTTGTTCCGCTTTTTCTTTCTCTTGCGGGGTAAAAACGCGCTTGACTTGCTCGTCGGCAACAAAGCTTTCTTGCTCAATTTTTTGTACTTGTCCGGCCATTAACGTTGCAAAAAGAAAACGGCGGATGCGGTCGTAGGAATAGGAGGTTTTTTCAAAAAGGGTCGCAATGTTGACCGGATGCGATTGCGCGCAAGTGGCAAGGCGCAAGGCTTCGGTGCGGCCATGTCGTCCCAATGGCTGCGGGAAACGGATGAGGCGGTAATATGCGTGGTCGTCGATATCCTGCCGTCCGTCCATATCCGATTGCCACAGGCTTTCAAACAGCCATAAATCGAATTGCAGTTTGCGGACATTATCGGGAATATCAAGATTGTCAGTTACAAGCCAAGTCCAGGAATCAAAACCGGGTACGGATTCGCGTGGGTAATTAATATAGACCAACCCTTCGCGTGGTTTGATCCAGGTGGTGCTTTTGCCAGAAGTGGCGCGAATCACCATATTGTCGCGACGGCGAATGTGGTCAAGTAATTCGCGGGTATTGGTGCTGCTCACGCCGGAATAAACCGGAGCTGCCCATGCAGGCGCTGTCTGTTCATTTACACGTTTTTCTACTTGCGGGGCGGTATTAGCGCTGCCAAACAGTTTGCCAAGCCAGAAGCTGTTATCAGCTTGTTCCGCTTCGCGCAGGTCGAGTGTTGGATAATTATGACTTTTTGCTTGGACTGCACCATCGTCGCTATTAAAGGCGCAGACAATTGGGCAATTAACCAGCGAGATATATTTCTGGATTTGCGGCGTGGATAAAAAACTGG
>CAURAS010000176.1:0-4033 GCA_963522865.1 uncultured Cardiobacterium sp. | reverse complement strand
GCGGTCAGGCCGACGGCGTAGATGAGGCCGAGGCCGGTCATCACCAGCAGTTGCCCGCGCAAAAAGCCGCCAAGCACGGCATCGGAGCGGCGCACGAGCAGCGTTACCGTGCCAATCGCCCGGCGCGGCACCAGTTCGGCGACCTTCGCCACCATCGCGTCCCAGTCGCGCAACATATAAAAGGTAATCACCGGCACCAGCACCAGATAGCTGACGAAGCTGATAATCCAGTTCGCAGACCCCGTCACCTTCGCCAGCACATTCTTCAAAAGCGTCGCCGACGAGCCGAGATTGTCCTTGATGGCGGCGATGATGTCGTCAATCTGGAACTCGCCGGGGGTGATGTCAAACAGCGCGGCAAGCCGCGGCAGCGCGCTCTGCTGCAACCATTGGCCATAATTGGGCAACTTGCCGACGACGCGGTCAATCTGCCCGCCAATCGCCGGAATCACCACCAGCACAATCAGCGCGCACAACAGAAAAATCCCGCTAAAAACCGTCACCACCGCCATCGTGCGCGACAGGCGCCAACGTTGCAGGCGATCAACCAGCGGATCGCCCAAATACGCGAGCAGCGTCGCCAAGAAAAAAGGTGTGAGGACAGGAGCCAGCAAGTAAAATAAAAAGCCGGCAAAAAGCAGAAGCGCCAGCCAAAATAACGCGTTGGAATTTCTCATGAAAAAGCCGCAAAGCCGTGAAAACGGCGCACATTCTAACAGCCCCGGAAGCCCCATGCACCAACTCGCCACCCTGCTCGACTGGATACGCTACAGCGCCAGCCGTCTCGCCGCCGCCGACGTTTACTACGGCCACGGCACCGACAACGCCCTCGACGAAGCCGCCGCCCTTGTTCTCGGTCTGCTCAAACTGCCCTACGACCTGAGCCCCGCCTACTTCAGCGCCCGCCTCACCGCCGACGAAATCGCCGCCATTCGCGAAGCGCTGGAGCGGCGCATCACAGAGCGCGTCCCCGTGCCCTACCTCACCCGCCGCACCCTCTACGGCGGTTACGAATTTTACATTGACGAACGCGCCCTCATCCCGCGGTCGCCCATTGCCGAACTCCTCGCACGCGACCTCGCGCCGTGGTGGCCGGAAGGCGAAGCGCCAGAACGCATCCTCGACCTCTGCTGTGGTAGCGGCTGCCTCGGCATCCTCGCGCAACTACAACAGCCACAGGCCGAAGTCGTCCTCGCCGACCTCGACCCGGACGCGCTCGCCGTCGCCCGCATCAACCTCGCGCGCTTCGGCATGAACGAGACCGTCGAACTCTGCCAAGGCGACGGCCTCGCCGCCGTCAGCGGTCAATTTGACTGGATTATCTGCAACCCGCCCTACGTGGAAGCGGCAGAAATGGACGACATCGCCGCCGAATACCGCCACGAACCGCGACAAGCGCTGGTTTCCGGCGCAGATGGCCTCGACTTCACCCGCCGCCTGCTGCGAGAAGTGCCCGACTACCTCAGCGAGCACGGCCTGCTGGTGCTGGAAGTCGGCATGAGCTGGCCACAACTGGAAGACGCCTACCCCGATGCCGGATTTGAATGGGTGGAATTCGAACGCGGCGGCGAAGGCGTCTGCATCATCAGCGCCGACGAACTGCTCGCCTGGCGCGAGGCGGGGGTGGTTTGAAGCCGCTGCGCAACCATGCCGACGCTATCCGTCGCCGCTTGACCGTGGGCATCGCCCGTCCTGCGGAACTCTGCGCCTTTGCAGATATCAGCCAACCCACCTTCTGGCGTACCTTACAAACCCTGAGGGACGAGATCCTCTCGTTTGGCGCAACCCGCGCTATCTGCTATGCCCTACGAGATCGAGCGCGCACGGCCGATATTCCTGTTTATCGTGTGGATGAGGCGGGTAACACCCACCACGTGGGCGTGCTGATAGCGGTCAAGCCGGAAGGCTTCCTCTTGCAAGAAACCGGCGGCAAGTCGCAGCATAGCGACGGCCTCCCGTGGTGGCTGGATGATATGCGCCCCCAGGGTTATCTTGGTCGCGTTTGGGCACAACAACATGCGCATGCCCTGGCGCTGTCGCCACACCTTAGCGACTGGCAGCATGAGCCCGCCTGCATTCTGCGCGCACTCTTGCAAGAAGGCGATGACCTACCCGGCAACCTGCTGCTTGGCGACGCCATGCGCGCCCGTTTCCATGACACCCCCGTATCGCCCGCGCTTTCATTGACGGCACGCAGACAACACTACGTCCAGCTGGCGCAACACATTGCCAGCGGAAACATCCCTGCCTCATCCGTTGCAGGAGAACAGCCCAAATTTACTACCTACGCCATGACCGCGCAGGGCGCACGCCACCTCATCGTGAAATTCAGCGAACTGCCAGAAAACGAAGTAACCGAACGCTGGCGCGATCTCCTCCTTGCCGAATACCACGCCTTGCAAACACTGGGCGCAGCAGGCATCGCCGCTGCAGAAACGAGCATTCTTGACCACGGCGGACAGCGCTTCCTCGAAATCGTGCGCTTTGACCGCGTCAATGCAAAAGGCCGCCTGGCACTGCATTCCCTGACCGCGCTCGATGCCGAATACATCGGCAAGGCGCCTGCCGGTTGGCCTACCATCACCCGCCTGCTTGCCGCAGACAGACACATCACTCGCGCTGCCGCTGACGGCGCCGCCCTGCTCTGGGCTTACAGCGAACTCATCGGCAACAACGACCGCCACAACGGCAACCTTTCCTTCATCGGCGAACACCGTCCCTATGACCTCGCCCCGGCCTACGATATCTCGCCAATGTGCTTCGCCCCGCGTAGCAGTGGTGGCATGAACAACGACTTGCCGGCCGCTACCATCCACCCCGAAATCGCGCCTCGCATCTGGCGACGCGCCCTGCCGCTGGCACAAACATTCCTGCAACGCCTACAACGCGAGAACCGCTTCAGTCCGCGCTTTGAGCCCTGCATCGCCGCGCTCGCACAGCACATTGCCGCCGCGCAAAAAACCATCACCCACCTATGAACGCGCTTCCTGTCCTCTACCGTGATGCGCACCTCATCGCCGTAAACAAACCGGCGGGGCTGCTTGTCCATCGCAGCGCACTGGAGCGCCACGCCAGCGAAACCGTGCTGCAAACCCTGTACACGCAAACCGGCCTCAAGGGCTATCCGGCGCACCGCCTTGACCGCCCGACCAGTGGCGTGTTGCTGCTCGCGCTTGACCCGGAAACCGCACGTCTGCTCGGCGCGCTCATCGCGCAGCAGCGGCTGACCAAAACCTATCACGCCATCGTGCGCGGCTGGCTGCATGACACCGGCGAAATTGACTACCCGCTTGCCTACCTGCCGGACAAAATCGCCGATCGCAACCGTCAGCAAGAAAAACTACCGCAGGCAGCACTGACCCGTTACCGCTGCCTGGCGCGCAGCGAACTGCCCTTTGCTAGCGACGGCAGGCATCCCACCTCGCGCTACAGCCTTGCCGAACTGCAACCACTGCAAGGGCGCAAACACCAACTGCGCCGCCACCTAAAACACATTTTCCATCCCATCATCGGCGACACCACCCACGGCGACAACCGCCAGAACCGCGCCCTCAGCGAAAAACTCGGCGCATTGCGCCTGATGCTGCACGCCAGCCGCCTGCAACTGCCGCATCCGCATACCGGCGCGCCACTCGACCTGCATGCCGCGTTTGATATGCACTGGCAGCAGATTGCCGAGATTCTTGCCCTGCCACCGTCGTTACCATAAAAAATATACATACACTACGAGCGCTCAGGTGTATGTATATTTGAAACCAACCGGTTTGGCGTATTGCGCAGCGAACTGAAGCAAGGCACGCCACCAATATGCGCCCTCCCCCGTAGGAGAATGCTGGGGTTGTTGGCGCATCTCACTGTCGCATCGTCCGTTCATGCAACCCGAACATTTACATACACCACGAGCGCTCAGCTGTATGTAAATCTGCCCTCCTTTCTTAAAGAATCTGCAACATTTCCGCGTCGTCGGCGTGTTCCAGCAACATCGTGCGCACACGGCTTTGCCACAGCTCGCCGAAGCGGGTGCGTTCCTCGG
>CAURAS010000175.1:0-4033 GCA_963522865.1 uncultured Cardiobacterium sp. | reverse complement strand
TTCATGTCGCACTATATTTTTGTTTTGAACTGTGGCTCTTCCAGCCTGAAATTCTCCGTCATCAACCCGGAAAACGGCGAAGAGCCGCTGAAAGGGCTGGCGGAACGCCTCGGCGTCGGCGGGGTCGGCAATATCACCATCAAGAATGCCGCCGGCGAGAAATTCGAGCAGCAGCTTGACCCCGGCACGCACCAGGAAGCGCTGCACGTCATCGTCGCCGCGCTGAAGCGGGAAGGGCTGATGGACAAAATCAAGGCGGTCGGCCACCGCATCGTCCACGGCGGCGAGTATTTTGCCGAATCGGTACTGGTTGATGATGATGTGCGCGAGAAGATTGTGGACTGCATCCGCCTCGCGCCGCTGCACAATCCGGCGCACGTCACCGGTATCGACGCCGCGCGCGAAGCCTTCCCCGACCTGAAGCAGGTCGTTGTTTTCGACACGGCTTTCCACCAGCACATGCCGCAGCGCGCTTTCCTCTACGCCCTGCCTTACAAGCTCTACAGCGACAACAAAATCCGCCGCTACGGTTTCCACGGCACTTCTTACCGCTACATCGCCAGCCAGTTGCCGGAGAAACTGGGCATCGCCAAGCCGAAAGCGGTGGTCGCCCACCTCGGTAACGGTGCCTCGCTCGCCGCGGTCGATTTCGATCATTCCGTGGATACGACGATGGGGCTGACCCCGCTGGAAGGCGTGGTACACGGCACCCGTTCCGGCGACGTTGATCCGGCAATTTTCGGCATTCTCACCGGGCAAATGGGCATGAGTCCGAAGGAAGTGGACGACATGCTGTGGAAGCAGTCCGGCCTGCTCGGTCTGTCCGGCATTTCCAACGATTGCCGCACTATTGAAGAGGCTTACGCCAAGGGCGACGAAGCGGCAATTCGCACCATGGACGTCTATTGCTACCGCCTCGCCAAAAATCTGGCGGCGCAAATGGTCGGTCTCGGCGGCGCGGACGCCATCGTTTTCACCGGCGGCATCGGCGAAAACTCCTCGCTGGTGCGCGAAAAATCTATCGCGCTGCTCGAATTCCTCGGCTTCAAGCTGGACAAGGCGAAGAACGACGCCACCTTCCGCGGCAAGGAAGGCAACATCGCCGCCGCGGGCAGCAAGCCGGTGTGGGTCATCGCTACCAATGAGGAGCTGATGATTGCCCGCGATACCGATGCGCTCAGCGCCTAAGGAGGACGACATGGCAAAAGCAATCCTCGTCGTTGCCACCCACCCCGGCATCGGCCTTACCTCTACCGTTCTCGGCCTCTACCACGCCCTTGACCGCAAGGGCGTCAAGGTCGGCTTCCACAAACCGGTGATGCAATACGACGTCGAAAGCCAGGACGTCGATCACAGCCGCGCCGTGCTGCTGCATTCCTCGCGCGCGGTCGGCGACGACGCGCTGGTCATCCGCCCCGAAGCGGTGCAACAGGCGCTGGATGCGGACAATCTCGACGAACTGATGGAAACCGTCATCCAGAACTTTGAAGCGGCGAAAGGCGATGCCGACGTCGTCATCATGGAAGGCCTGCTGGAAACACCGAACGTCCCCTACGCCGGCGAATGCAACCGGCAAATCGCCCGCGCGCTCGGCGCAGACGTCATCCTCCTTTCCGACGCGCGCGTCTCCAGCATCGCCCGTCTGGAAAACCGCCTCGACTTCGCTGCCAACGCCTTCGGCGGTTACGACAAAGGCCACCTCCTCGGCGCGATTGTGAACTACGCCGACGGCGCAGGCGCGCTCTCCCGTGCTGAAATCGAAAACAGCAAAGCCTTCAACGCCAACTTCAAACTGCTCGGCATCGTTGGCAGCCGCCCGGAAATCGCCGCGCCGCGCGTCAGCGACCTGCAACAGCACTTGGGCGCCACCGTCCTCTTTGAAGGCGAAAGCAGCACCCGCCGCATCCTGGATTACGTCCTCTTTGCGCGCACCCCGGCCAACGCCGCCGACTTCCTGAAACCCGGCTACTGCATCTTCCAGCCCGCCGACCGCGACGACGCGCTGATGGCAACCACCATCTCCGCCAAAGCGGGCAACAACCTCGCTTGCCTCGTCCTCACCGGGCCGCTGCCCGCCTCCGACGTCGTCATGAACCTGTGCAAACCGCTGATTGAAGAAGCCAAACTGCCGGTGTTGCACCTCGGCACCAGCAGTTGGGAAATCGGCAAACTCATCGAAAAATTCAACCGCTACATCCCGGTAGATGACGAACAGCGCATCCGCGACACCAAAGAATACTTCGCCGACGGCATCAAAGACGACTGGTTCGCCGGTTACTTGAGTGCCGCGCGCAGCGTCAGCCTCTCGCCCGCCGCCTTCCGCTACCAAATCGTGCAGCGGGCGATTGCCGCACAAAAAACCATCGTCCTGCCCGAAGGCGACGAACCGCGCACCGTCGTCGCCGCCAGCATCTGCGCCGAACGCGGCATGGCGCGCTGCGTCCTCATCGCCAAACCCGAAAGCGTACAGGCAGTTGCCGCGCAACAAGGCGTCAAACTCGGCGACAACATCAGCATCATTGACCCGGACGCGGTACGCGAAAAATACGTCGCCCGCCTGGTTGAGCTGCGCAAAGCCAAAGGCATGACCGAAGACCAGGCGCGCGAAGCGCTCGAAGACGGCGTCATGCTCGGCACCATGATGCTCGAAGCGGGCGAAGTCGATGGCCTCGTCTCCGGTGCGGTACACACCACCGCCAACACCATCCGCCCGCCGCTGCAAATCATCAAAACCGCCCCCGGCGCCAGCATGGTGTCTTCCGTCTTCTTCATGTGCCTGCCCGACCAAGTGCTGGTCTATGGCGACTGTGCCATCGTCCCCAACCCGACCGCGGACGAACTCGCGCAAATCGCCATCCAGTCCAACGACAGCGCCAAAGCCTTCGGCATCGAACCGCGCGTGGCGATGATCTCCTACTCCACCGGCAGCTCCGGCTCCGGCGCGGACGTCGAAAAAGTCAAAGAAGCGACTGCCAAAGTGCGCGAACTGCGGTCGGACATCCTCGTCGATGGCCCGCTACAATACGACGCCGCCGCCGTCGAATCCGTCGGCAAACAAAAAGCGCCGAACAGCCCGGTCGCCGGACAGGCAAGCGTCTTCATCTTCCCCGACCTCAACACCGGCAACACCACCTACAAAGCGGTGCAGCGCTCTGCCAACGCCATCTCGATGGGCCCGGTGCTACAAGGCATGCGCAAACCGGTGAACGACCTCTCGCGCGGTGCGCTGGTCGATGACATCGTTTACACCATCGCCATCACCGCCGTCCAAGCGGCACATTCCTGAAAGCCCCTCGTCATAACCCGTGTTTTCCCAAACATCCTCGTGCAAAAGCCCCTCTCCCTTTGGGAGAGGGGTTGGGGTGAGGGCAAAACGCCGCAGCGGCACATGACACCATCTCCATAAAATCAAATACCGCAAACCGCAAGGAACCCCTATGGGAATCAGCCCAATCCAACTCCTCATCGTCCTCATCATCGTCGTCGCCATCTTTGGCACCAAAAAACTCGGTAACGTCGGCGCCGACCTCGGCCAAGCCATCAAAGGCTTCAAAAACGCGATGAAAGACGAAGAAAAACCCGCCGATAAACTCGAACACCAAAAAACCGACGCTGCCGATACCCGCATCATCGAAGGCGAAGCGCGGCGCGAAGAAGAAAAAACCAAATAAGGCCAAGCCGTGTTTGACATCGGATTCTCCGAACTCGTCGTCCTGGGCGTCATCGGCGTGGTGGTCATCGGGCCGCAGCGCCTGCCCGAAGTCGTGCGCACCGCGGTCATCACCGTGCGCAAAATCCGCCGCGCCTTCAGCGACGTGCGCGCCGACATCGAACGCGAACTCGACCTTGACGACATGCGCAAAATCCTGCACGAAGCAGACATGAAAGCGCACATCAACAAACTGAACCAGGACATCATGGACCTGGACAAAGGCGCACGCGCACTCGGCGACGACATCAAAAACGACCTCGAATACGCCTACGACGGCTACACCCCGGAAGACGGCGAAGCCGAAGCCGACACCGGCGTCGA
>CAURAS010000174.1:0-4070 GCA_963522865.1 uncultured Cardiobacterium sp. | reverse complement strand
ATGCCCGGCAGGTGGCGCAGGTAGCCGTGGTAGTCCATGCCGCAGCCGTAGATGTAGCGGTCTTCCACTTCGCTGCCGACGAAGTCCGGCGCGTAGTCCGCGACTTTGCGGTCGTGTTTTTTGTTGAGCAGTACCGCGCTGCGCAGGCTCTGCGGGTTCTGTGCCTTGAGTTCGTCGATGATGGCCTTGATGGTGATGCCTTCGTCGAAGATGTCGTCAATGAGCAGGATGTGTTCGCCCGCAATCGGCGCGGTCGGCCGCATTTTCCAGACGAGGTCGTTGCTCGCGGCGTTGTCGCGGTAGCGCGTGGCGTGCAGGTAGTCCATGCGGTGGAAGAAGGAGAGGCGCGTCAGCAGTTGACCGGCGGGGATGAGGCCGCCGTTCATGACGACGAGGATGAGCGGGTTCAAGCCCGCGTAGTGCAGGTTCAACTGGGCGGCGAGGTGGTCGTAGGCGGCGTTGATGCGGCCGCTGTCGATCAGGCATTCGCTGTTGCGCAGGACGGTTTCGAGTTCTTGGTTGGTGAGGGTTTTCATGGTTAGTAGCTCAGGGTTTTGTTGTTGGGATTCATGATTTCGCCGACGATGTAGCCGCCGCTGACGACTTCGCTGACTTCGGCGATGAGGTTGTCGCCCCATTTTTGTACGACGATTTTGCTCGCCTTGATGACGACGCCGCTCTGGTAGGCTTCTTTGAGTAGATCGTAGAGGGTTTCGCCGGCCTTGCGCCCGGATTCGATTTTGTCGGCGACGCCACGGATGGCGAGTTCGCCCGCGCGCCCGGCGAGGATGATTTCGGCGTGGTAGTCCATCGAGGCGGCAATGGTCGCGTGGTACACGGGTTCGAGGATTTCCAGGTAGTTTTGCGGGTTGCTGTTTAAGAGGATGACGACGAGTTTGTCTGGCATGTTGGCTCCGTTTTGCCGCGCATTATAGAAGTTGCGCCGCGTGCGCCTGCAGTTTTTCCTGCGCCGCGCGGTAGGCGGTTTCGAGTGCCGCCGCATCAAAGGGACGGCCGCGCAGGCTGGCGAGACGGCGCGCGCTGGCGGCGGGGTCGCGGTGGAAGTAGTTGCGGGTCAGCGCCTGACGGATGGCGGAGAAATCGTTGCACATCAGGGTGACGTCTGCGCCCGCGTCCAGCGCCGCCTGGATGCGTTCTGCCGGATCGGCGATGCCAAGCGCACCGGCCATGTCGAGGTCGTCGCTGATAATCGCGCCGTCAAAGCCGCGCGCGCGCAGTTCCTTGATATGAACGGGCGAGAAGCTGGCGGGTCGGTAATCGGTCTGCGGGAAAACGATATGCGCCGGCATCAGCGCTTCAATGCCGCTTTCGATCTGGCGGATGAAGGGGTACAGGTCGGGCTCGCGCTCGTCGGTACTGCGCGGGTCTTGCGGCAGGACGTGGTGCGAGTCGCCGGCCACGCGGCCATGGCCGGGATAGTGTTTGCCGACGGCGGCCATGCCCGCCGTGCGCAGACCGCGACGCAACGCTTCGGCCAGCGTGACCACGACGGCCGGGTTGGCATGCAAGGCGCGGTCGCCGATGACTTCCGAGACGGGGTCATGCAAATCCAGCACCGGCGTGAAGCTGAAGTCAATACTGAACTGGCGCAGTTCGTAAGCGATGATGACGCCCACCGCTTCTGCCAGTTCGCAGGCGAGCAGCGGGCGGCGGTCAAAGCAGCGGCCGAGCGCGCCCATCGCCGGAATGGCGGTAAAGCCTTCACGAAAACGCTGCACCCGTCCGCCTTCCTGATCGACGCAAATAATGGCATCCGGGCGTTGCGCGCGGATGGTGGCACAGAGGCGCTTCAGCTGCGCCGGGCTGCTGTAATTGCGGCTGAAAAGAATGACGCCCGCGCAAAACGGGCGACGAAGTTGTGCAGCTTCCTGCGCCAGCAGCATCGTTCCCTCAATGCCGATAATCACTGCACTCATGCAAGCTCCCGAAAAAACGCAATTTTAACACGCAAGCCGTGGGGCATCGGCGCGCTTTTTCCCGTTACGCGCAAAAAATCCCGTGGCAAGGCTTGACTCCGAAAGCGTTTGCCTGTTTAATGCGCGTCCTTTCCACGGCCAAGTAGCTCAGTTGGTAGAGCAGCGGATTGAAAATCCGCGTGTCGGTGGTTCGATTCCGCCCTTGGCCACCATTCTATTTTCCTTTTTAAGTATTAATTGAGGTCCGGCTATGTCCCGCATCTGCCAGGTGACCGGTAAAAAGCCGATGGTCGGTAATACCGTTTCCCACGCAAACAACAAAAACAAGCGTCGTTTTCTCCCGAATATTCAAGAACACCGCTTCTGGGTCGAAAGCGAAAACCGTTTCGTCAAACTGAAAGTTTCCACGCACGGTATGCGCATTATTGATAAAAGAGGCATTGATGCCGTTCTGGCAGAAATCCGCGCCCGTGGCGAGAAAATCTAAGGAGTGAATCATGGCCAAAAAAACTGCGCGTGACAAAATCCGTTTGGTATCTTCCGAAGGTACTGGTCACTTCTACACCACGACTAAAAATAAGCGCAATATGCCGGAAAAAATGGAAATCAAAAAATTCGATCCGGTTGCCCGCAAACACGTTATCTACAAAGAAGCCAAAATCAAATAATTCTGGCGCTTTGCAATAAAACCCGCCTTCGCGGGTTTTTTTATATCTCCCGCAGCATGGACACGATACTCTCCGCCCAACATCTCGCCTTTCGCCGTGGCAGGCAAACGATTCTGCGCGATGCCTCGCTCGAATTGCGCGCGCGCGAAGTGGTTGCGCTGATTGGTGGTAATGGCGCGGGCAAAACGACGCTGCTGGAAATCATCACCGGCGCACTTGCGCCCGATAGCGGCAGCGTGCGCTATCACGATAAATTGCCGCGTTTCTGGCTGGGCTATCTGCCGGACAAGGCGCCGCTTTATCCGCAATGGCGGGTGCGCGAATTTTTGCAAACCTGCGCGCAAATGCGCGGGGTGCGCGACAGCAAAGCGGCGGTGGACGAAGTTGTCGCGCGTTGTCATTTGCAGGCGGTGGCGCACAAGCGCTGCGGCGCGTTGTCGCACGGCTACCGGCAGCGCGTCGGTCTGGCACAAGCGCTGATTCACCGCCCGCCGCTGTTGGTATTGGATGAGCCGACCAACGGTCTCGATAGCGATCAGCGTGCCGCCTTGCGCCCGTTACTGGCGAGCTTAGGTGAGAGTAGTTGCGTGCTGATGACCAGTCATAACTGGGACGAAGTATTAGCGGTGGCGCACCGCGTTTACCGTTTGCATGATGGTGTATTGCAGGAAATCACTATTCCCCGCGCGGAATCGCCGCATATATGGATTGCTTGCGAAACCGTAACGCTGGCGCAAACGCTGGCGCAGGACGCTGCTCTGCAAGACGGGCGTTTTCTCGCCTTCGCTTACGACGGAACTGACGCAGCGCGTCAGTCGCTCTGGCAACGGTTGGCCACGCAGCCCGGTATTACTGCTTTTTACGCACGCTATCCTGACGAGGCTTTCCAGGAAAAATTATCTGCCGCAATGCGTCAGTCTGCAGGAGTGGATGAACATGTGGCGTAGCCTTTTGCGCAAGGAATGCCGTCTGCTGGCAACCCCGGCCTTTTTTGTCGCCCTGACCGCTTCGTGGTTCGCGCTCGGTTGGTTTCTCATCAGCGGTTTGCTGGAATATCAGGCGATTGCGCCCAAACTGGCGGGGCTGGAAAACCGCCGCGGCGCGACCGAAACCCTGCTCGGCAGCGCGACGCAACTGCTGCAATGGCTGATGATCCTCTGGTCGATTTATTTTGGCGCACGCAGCCTTGCCAGCGAGCGCCTCTGGCATACCGATGTGTTGTTGCGCGGCGTGCGCGGTGGTGCGTGGCGGTTGTTGTTGACAAAAAGCGTCGTCCTGCTGGCCGCGCTCGCGCTCCTTGCCCTGCCGTTCTGGTTGTTCACCGCCTGGCTGGCGCGCAGTAGCGCTTGGGATGGCGCTTTGCTGTTAGCGCTCCTGCTCGCGCAAATTTTCGTCGCGGGCTATGCGGCTCTGCTGGCGCTTACGGTCTCGGCTTCGCAAAAGCAGCCGCTGCCTGCCTCGCTCC
>CAURAS010000173.1:0-4099 GCA_963522865.1 uncultured Cardiobacterium sp. | reverse complement strand
GCGAGATAGGCGCGGCGCAGGCGGGCGCGTTCGTCATTTTCAGCGGCGGTCAGCGGACGGTCGCGCGCGATGCGGGCAAGTGCGTTGATGCGGTTCAGTTCTTTGATTTCCATAATGTTCTCCAGTTGCGGCCTGTGTGCTCAGGCGATGGGCGCATTGTATAGAGGGGGCGTATATGGAACAATACGTGCTTTTCAAACCAAAGGTTGCACAAATGGAACGAACAGACCTGAACGATATCGCCCTTTTTGCCGCGACGGTGCAGGCGGGCAGCCTGAGCCGCGCCGCCGAACAACTCTGCCTGCCGAAATCGCGCTTGAGCCGCCGTTTGACGGCGCTGGAGGAATCGCTCGGCAGCAAACTGATGGACCGCACCCGCAGCGGTGTGCGCCTGAACGAGTTGGGCGAAGGATTCTACCGCCATGCGCGGATGATGCTTGATTGCGCCAAGCAGGCGGTCGGCAGTGTGCGGCAAAGTCTCGATGCGCCGCAGGGCGTGCTGCGCCTGTCGGTGTCGGTGGAAATCCAGCGTGCGCTGCTGGAGCCGCATCTTGCCGATTACCTGCGCCGTTTTCCGGCGGTAGCGCTGGAAGTGGTGATGGATAACCGCCGCATCAGCCTGATTCAGGACGGTATTGACGTCGCGCTACGTGTCGGCGAACCGGCGCAGGATGACGTCGTTGCGCGCCGCATCGCCGCCTTTGCCTTCGGCCTCTACGCCAGCGCCGATTACCTCGCCGCGCAGCCGCCGCTGGAAACGCCGCAAGACCTCGCGCCACACCCGCTGCTGCACAAATTCGACGGCGCCGACGCGCTGCTGCATCGCGGCAACGAGCGCTACCCGCTGCACGCGAAAAAGCGGATCAGTGCCAACGACGCCTTTTTGCTGGCGCAACTGGCGCGGGCGGGCGCAGGCATCGCACTCCTGCCGGATTTGCCTGTGCTGACTGCGGGACTCACGCGCGTTCTGCCTGACTGGGCGACGGAAGCGCTGCCGCTGCACGCGCTTTATTACAAGAACCGCGGCTTCGCGCCGACGGTGCGCAGTTTTATTGACTGGTTGGCGGCGACGGTAGGGTAGGACGGTGTGAGGCGGTTTACTGCAGACGCTATTTGTATTCCATGCAGCAACCCGCAGGAGAAAGCCCTTTCTTCTGCGGAAGGCAAGGTTGTATGAAATACGAATGGGATAGCTATAACTAGCCTGCGCATTTCATCGTGGCAGGATGATGGAATTTGAGCAAAAAAAAGTGCCGGATCTTGCGATCCGGCAAACAACCACCAAAGGAGGATATAGAGGAGATAACATCAATGATGTCGGGGCGGATTATAGAGAGGCAGGTGTGAGGTGTCAAGCTGCTGTATATTTGTTTTATTTTATCATCGTTATCTCTTGTTTTTGCATCGTTTTTTATAAAGATTTTTGCAAAAAACCGTTCCTTTACCGACGTTTTTTTGTGGAATTTTTAGCTTTTTTGATTATTTATTTAAGAAATATGTTGTCTCATATTGTTTTTTATTGTGGTTTTTTGTGTTTTTACAGCTTTTCTGTGCATGCTGTGGTTTTAAGGGAAAAGGATGATGAAGAATAAAGTTAGTGCGGGTTATTGCATCTTATTGTGTAATCATGGTGTTATGTCTCATCGTAGATGGTCTGCGCGCGTTTTTGCCGCTGTTTGTCCGGCAAGTGTTATGGCTTTTCGTGTTTACGATGTGATTATTGCTGTGAAATATCGTGGTTTGGCGTGATTCTCAGGAAGATTATAATGCCCGCATGAATTCCCGTCGCCGTTTTCTCGCTCAATCCGCCGCGATTAGTGTCGCCGCCGCCGCGTCTTGGCTGACGCACCGCCAGCTCAACCGCCCGCCACCGCTTGCCATTCACCGCATCGGGCTGCCGCTGGGGCATCTGTTGCGTGATGGCGCTTTTGCTGACGCGCCACTGCCGCGCGCGCAGGATTGCGATGTTCTTATTCTCGGCAGCGGCGCGGCGGCGCTCTCCGCCTTGTGGTATTTGACGCGGCAGGGGCGGCGCAATGTCATCCTCGCCGAAGGGCTGGAGCGCAACGGCAATAACGCCGCTTTTGTGCACGGCGAGCTGCGCGCGCCGGGCGGGGCGCATTATTTGGCGTTGCCGTCGCGAGAGAGTGTGGCGCTGCGCGCGATGCTCGCCGATCTCGGCATTCTTGAAAGCGGTGCGGATAGCGATGCGCCACGTTTCCGCGAGACGGATTTGGTTTTTGCCCCGGCGGAGCGTCTGCGCTATCAAGGCCGCTGGCAGGAGGCGCTGTTACCGCAGGAGGACGACGACAGTCGCCGTTTTTTCGCCCTCATTCAGCGTTTAAAGCGTGCGCGCGGCAGCGACGGGCGCAAGGTTTTTGCGATTCCCATCGCGCTGTCTTCGCAGGATGATGCATGGCGCGCGCTGGATCGCCTCACCTTTGCCGAGTGGCTCGCGCGCGAGGGCTACCGCTCGCCGACGCTGCTCTGGTATCTCGATTATTGTTGCCGCGATGATTATGGCGCAGGTGCGGCGCAGGTTTCTGCCTTCGCCGGCCTGCATTATTTCGCCGCGCGCGGCCACGATAGTGAAGCGGTTTTGACCTGGCCGGACGGCCTCGCCCATTTGTCGCAATTGTTGCGCGAGCGTAGCGGGCTGCAAGCGCTCGCCGCCTTGCCCGATGCTGCCACGCTGCATTTCCCCCAGCCCGTCGCCATCAACGCCAGCGCCGTGCGCATTCGCGAGTCGGAGGCACACGTCGAGGTGTTGCTACGCGATAACGACAGCGGCGCGCGCTCGCTCTTGCACGCGCGTCAGGTGATTTGCGCGATGCCGCTGATGGTGGCGGCGCGGGTTGTTGAGAATGCCGCCGCTTATGGGCTGCTTGCCGGGCGCGGCGATTATGCGCCGTGGCTGGTCAGCAATTTCGTGTTGCACCGCTTTCCCGCCGAGGGCGCGAGCGAGGCGCTCGCCTGGGACAATGTCATCCACGGCAGCGGCGGCCTGGGCTATGTCGCCGCCAGCAATCAGCTTATTCGCGTCGCCAAGCCGGCACGCACGGTGTTCACCGCCTACACCGCGCTTAATCAGGGCGACCCGACTGCGGTGCGCGCCTGGCTGCTGGACGCACCCGACGCCGAACTGCTGGCGTTTGCCGCACAAGACCTTGTCGCCGCTTACGGCAGACGCTTTTGGCGTGCGGTGGAGGCGGTTGATATCAATATTCGCGCGCACGCGATGCGCATTCCGCGCCCCGGTTATCTCGATGATGCGCAGCTTGCCGCCGTGCGCGCGCACCGTTCACGCCTGCTTTTCGCGCACAGCGACCTCGGCGGTTATTCGGTGTTTGAGGAAGCGGCATACTGGGGTGTGGAGGCGGGGCGGCAGGTGTTTATACATACAGCTGAGCGCTCGTAGTGTATGTAAACAGATAGGCTTGGTCGCTGATTGGACAACGAGGCCTTGCCAACTCCTCCCCACTAGAGGAGGAGGCTGTTCGGTAATTTACATACACCTGAGCGCTCGAGGTGTATGTAAAGGGGTGGCGGTTTGGAGGCTTTGGGTTGGTGAGCATTCAGGCAATCATCTGCCGGATGTGTTGCGCCTGCTGGTTGAGGAAGTGAGTGAGTGTTTGCGGATCGTCAATGGCGGTGATGGCAACCGGCCGCGGGCGCGCTTCCGGGTGTTGTGCGAAGGCGGCAGCAAAGAGGTTTTCTTGGCCGCGCAGTAGTTCTTCCTCGGCGTCGCTGAAGGCGTGCGGCAGGCAGCGCAGCGGGCGCGCGGTGTATTGGGCGCTGATTTGGCTTTGGTATTCGCTGCCGTGGATGACGCGCGCGCGGCTTTCTTCGTCCAGGCCGTTTTCGGTGCAAGCGAGGAAGGGGCGGTCGAGCATCACCGCCTGTGCGCCGCTGATGATGGCGGCGACGACGTCGGCCGCGCCAGTAAGGTCGCCCCAGAAGATGAGCGGTTTGGCGCTGTAGGCGCGCACTTGTTGCAGCAGCGAGAGCGCGGTTTGTTCGACGTGTGGCAGGTCGTTGGTGAACGCCGAGCGTTCGCCGCCCGCTTCCATGCCTTGCAGCACGAGGGCATCCACGCCGA
>CAURAS010000172.1:0-4123 GCA_963522865.1 uncultured Cardiobacterium sp. | reverse complement strand
AGCGGCTTGATGTACCAGATGTCTTTGGCGTAGTCCTCAATGGAGCGGTCGGAGGAGAAGTAGCCCATGTGCGCGATGTTGGTAATCGCTGCTTTCGCCCAGGCTTCCTGGTCGCGGTAGCGGCGGTCGATGCGGTCTTGTGCTTCGATGTAGCTGCGAAAATCTGCCAGCACCTGGTAGTAGTCGCTGAAGACGTGCAGGTTTTCGTGGTAGCGGCTCGGTTCTTCCGGCGAGAACGCGCCCGAGGTGATCTGGATGATGGTTTCGTGCAGTTCGGGGTCGTTTTCGAGGTAGAGCAGCGGGGAGTAGCCGCGTTGGCGCAGGGCTTCGACTTGTTCGACGGTGTTGCCGAAGATGAAGATGTTGTCTTTGCCGACGGCGTTCAGGATTTCGACGTTGGCGCCGTCCAGCGTGCCAATGGTGAGCGCGCCGTTTAGCGCGAATTTCATGTTGCTGGTGCCGCTGGCTTCGGTGCCGGCGAGCGAGATTTGTTCGGAGATGTCCGCCGCCGGGATGATGAGCTGCGCCAGGCTGACGCCGTAGTTGGGGATGAAGACGACTTTGATGAGGTCGCGGATGCGGCCGTCGTTGTTGATGACTTTGGCGACGTCGTTGATGAGGTGGATGATTTTTTTCGCGGCGTAGTAGGCGCTCGCGGCTTTGCCCGCGAAGATGTATACGCGCGGCACCCAGTCGGCATCCGGGTTTTTCAGGATGCGGTTGTAGCGGTTGATGATTTGCAGGACGTTCAGCAGTTGCCGCTTGTATTCGTGGATGCGCTTGATTTGGACGTCAAAGAGCGCGTCCGGGCTGACTTTGATGCCCTGTTCGCTCTCGATCCATTCGGCGAGTCGGCGTTTGTTTTCGTGTTTGACGGCGCGGATTTCGGCGCGCACGGCGGCGTCTTCTTTGAGCGGATCGAGTTTGACGAGTTGTTCTAGATGGGTGCGCCAGCTTTCGCCGATGTGTTTGTCCAGCACTTGTGCGAGGCCACGGTTGGCAAGGGCTATCCAGCGGCGCGGGGTCACGCCATTGGTGACGTTGGTGAAGCGCTCGGGGTAGAGGCGGGCAAAGTCGGCGAAGATGGATTTGACCATCAGCTCGGAGTGGATCTTGGCGACGCCGTTGATTTTGTGCGAGCCGATGACTGCCAGCCACGCCATGCGCACACGGCGTTCGCCGCCTTCGTCGATGAGGGAGACGCGGCGGATGAAGTCGCCGTCGTAGCCTTGTTTGCGCAAGCCGTCGAGGAAGTGTTCGTTGATTTCAAAGATGAGTTGCAGGTGGCGCGGCAGGACGCGACTCATCATTTCCACCGGCCAGGTTTCGAGCGCTTCGCCCATCAGGGTGTGGTTGGTGTAGCTGAAGATTTTGCCGCAGGCCGCCCAGGCGTCGTTCCATTTGACGCGGTGTTCGTCGATGAGGATGCGCATGAGTTCGGGGATAGCAAGCACCGGGTGGGTGTCGTTCAGGTGGATGGCGACGGTATCGGCCAGTGTGCTGATGTCCGGGTTTTCTTTGAGGTGTCGGCGGACGATATCCTGCACGGAGGCGGAGGTGAGGAAGTATTCTTGGCGCAGGCGCAGTTCGCGGCCGACCGCGGTGGAGTCGTCCGGGTAGAGGACGCGCGAGACGTTTTCGGAGGTGTTTTGTTTTTCCATCGCCGCGAAGTAGTCGCCGCGGTTGAAGTCATTGAGGTTGAAGACGTCACCGGCGTGTGCCGACCACAGGCGCAGGGTGTTCGCCGCTGCGGTGCCGTAGCCGGGGATGATTTGGTCGTAGGCAAGGGCGGTGATTTGTTCGCTGTTGTTCCAGATGCATTGTTCGCCCTGGTAGTGGATGTTGCCGCCGAAGCGGATGACGTAGTGTTTGCTTGGGCGGCGGAATTGCCAGGCGATGTCCTGCTCGGTCCAGGTATCCGGGCGCTCAACTTGTTTGCCGTTTTCGATATCTTGGCGGAACATGCCGTATTCGTAGCGGATGCCGTAGCCCATCGCCGGAATGCGCAGGGTGGCAAGGCTGTCCATGAAGCAGGCGGCGAGGCGTCCCAAACCGCCGTTCCCTAGGCCCGGATCGCCTTCTTCTGCGATGATGTCATTCAGGTCTTGACCGAGTTCGGCGAGCGCTTCGCGCAGGGCGTCGTAAACATCTTCGGCGATGAGCGCGTTGGACAGCGCCCGCCCCATCAGGAATTCCATGGAGAGGTAATAGACGCGGCGCAGGTTTTCACGGCGCAGATAGCGCGTGGTTTGCAGCCAGCGTTCGGCAGCAAGGTCGCGCACGACGAGCAGCGCGGCATTCAACCAGTTGGTCTTGGTTGCATCCGCCGGCGGACAGCCAAGGCTGAAAATGAGCTTATACACCAGCGCCTCCTTCAGGCTTTGCACATCGCTGCCAGGCGCGCGGTATTCGTATTTTTGATTATGAGTAAGCATGGGGATCCTCTCTATTGGGTGAATTCATTGAAATGATACGCCTGTCGCCGTAATTTGGGAAATTATCACGACGTGCCTATCCGCACTTTGCCGCCCCTTCATGACAATGAAAAAAAACTTTGCTTTATAATGCGCCGCTTTGCGTTACCCATCATCACAACGAGAAGCCCATGAACATCACCCGAATGCCCCTCGCCGTTACCACCGGCCTGCTCCTTGCCGCCACTGCCGTCGCCCAACCCGCGCCGCCTGCCGGACGCGATATTCCCGTCCCCCTTGACCGCGGCAACGAGCGCCTCTCAGACGACAACATCGGCAAGGCCGCCGTCGAAAACGCACCGAAACAGCCCGCCGTGCGTCCTGCCAATACCCTGCCGAGCGATGCTGCAAGCAGTAACGAAGACATCGTCTATACCCCCGAATACCTGATGGAACACCCGGAGGAGCTGGAAAAACTGCTGGTCGAACTCATCCGCCGCAACGAAACCGACGGTCTCAAACTGCTGCTGCCGATTTATGCCAAAGTGCCGAACCGTGATGACTCCCTTATTGACTGGGGCAACGCCATTATCGCCGTGGAAGAAGGCCGCACCGGCGATGCCGTCAAACTCTACCGCAAACTCATCGCTGCCCTGCCGGACAACCGCATGCTGCGCTTCCAGACCGCACTCGCGCTTTTCCGCAACAACGAAATGATTGCCGCCAAAGAGCAGCTACAAAAACTGCGCAGCGGTGATATATCCGAAGCCGACCGCAAGGCGCTGGATGACTACATTTCCGCCATTGACCGCCGCGACCAATGGTCATTTAACGGCAGCCTGAGCTACGTCCACGACAACAACGTCAATGGTGTTGCCAAAAAAGGCACGCGCCTTGACCTCGGCAATGGCCGCACCTTTACCGCCAGCCGCGACCAGGAAAAAGCCAACGGCGTCAGCTACAGCATCGGCGCGGACAAAAAATGGTCGCTCAGTGACAACCTCTACAGCTCGCTGCACGGCGACATCAGCGGTGTCTACTACTACAACAAGAAAAACTACAACGACATCACCGCCCGCCTCGCCGCCGGTGGCGGTTTCCGCAATGCGCGTATTGACGTTGAAGTTACCCCGTTCATCCAAAAGCGCTTCTACGGCCAGGGCAGCAACGGCGATGGCAACCTGCACAGCTATTCCCAGTCCGCCGGCTTGCGCGTGGATACCTCCTACTGGCTGACCCCGCGCTGGCGTTGGCAGAACAACGTCGAATACAGCTACGACAAACACATCAAAACCTACAAATACCTCGATGGCAACCGCGTCAGCATCGGTAACACCGTCATGTTCTCGCCAACCCCCAAACAATACTGGTTCGCCGGACTGGACCTCAGCCACAAAAGCGCTCGCAGCGCGAGCGACGCCTACAACCGCTTCGCCACCCGCCTGGGCTGGGGACAAGAATGGGGCAAAGGCATCTCTACCCGCCTGATGGGCAGCTACGGCAAGCGCTACACCAAGGGCGTGGATTTTTTCAACATCAAGCGCCGCGACAACGAATACAACGTCAACCTCGCGCTGTGGCACCGCAACGTTCACTTCTTCGGCATCACCCCGCGCATCGTCTTCTCCTACAGCAAGATCGACAGCAACAACAAGTTCTACAGCTACGACACCAGCAAAGTCTATTTGGACTTCAGCCGCTCGTTCTGA
>CAURAS010000171.1:0-4147 GCA_963522865.1 uncultured Cardiobacterium sp. | reverse complement strand
ACGATGGCCATCGGCCCGTGTTGGACTTCGGCGGCGGAGAAGGCTTCGCCTTGTAGTTGGCAGGTTTCTTTGCATTTCAGCGCTGCTTCTTGTGCGATGGAGAGTCCGGTACCGCGGCCGACGACGAACAGTCGTTCGCGCGGTTTGAGTGCTTCGACTGCCGCAGACCAGTCGGCGTGTGCGGCGCGTTCCAGTTTGTCCGGCAGGGCTTTGAGTGCGTCTTGTAGTTTGCGGTCGTCGTTCCAGTGGGCGAGCAGGTGCAGGCCGAGGGCGACGGTGGCGATGAAGCTTTTGGTCGCGGCGACGCTTTTTTCCGGCCCGGCTTGTACGGCCAGCACGTGCTGGCTGGCTTCCACGATGGGCGACGGCACGACGTTTACCAGTGTCGCGGTGCGTGCGCCGCCTGCTGCCAATGCCTTGAGCATGGCGATGACGTCCGGCGGGCTGCCGGATTGGGAGGCGCCGAAGGCGAGGTAGTCTTGTACTTGCCACGGGGTTTGCAGGACGCTGCTCAGCGAGGGCGGCAGTGATGCCACCGCCATGCCGCGCGTGTGCATGAGGAGGTAGCTGAGGTAGCCGAGGGCGTGGTCGGATGTGCCACGGGCGACGCTGACGATGCCGCGCGGGGTTTGGCTTTTGAGCGCCTCGGCAAGGGCGAGCGCCTGGCTCGTGTCCTGGTTGGCGACGATGGCGGCGCTTTCGCGCGCTTCTTTTAGCATGTATGACATGGGATGCTCCGTTGTTATGATGTGTGTAGCGCGCATCATACTATGAGTTGATTCCGCGCCGCAGTTCTGTGTGGCCGCCCAATTTTTACACACTTCAACCACACAGCGCATCAGACTGTTTTTCCGACGGTTCGAGCCAAATCTCCGCCGCTGTCGCCGGAATTTTCACAGAAAACCACAACCGATAATTGCAGAAATCCGCGCGTTACACCATTTTTTCACGTGGATTATTGACACCTCTTGCGTGTCGCCGTAACATTCACGCAAACCCCCACAACGCAGGGAGCATGCCATGTCCATGAAGTCCGATACTACGGTTGATCGGCGCGCACAAATCCAGACTTTATTGAACGAGCAAGGCGTCGTTAATTCGCAGGAATTGGCGGAGCGCTTCGAGGTTTCGTTGATGACGATTTATCGCGACCTCGATTATTTGCAGGAACAAGGCGTTGCCAAGCGTCAGCACGGTGGCGCCGTCTCTGCCGACCGCTTTATTTCGCCGCTGAAACGCAGTCTGCGCGAGTCGCAGAATGTGGAAGCCAAGCGCCTGATTGGCCGCTGGGCGGCGGAGCATCTGGTTAATCAGATTGATGATTCGCTCATCGTTGATTCCGGCACGACTACGCTGGAGTTCGTGCGCGCCCTGCCGGACGTGCCGATTAATGTGATGGTGAACAGCCTTGACGCGCTTTCCATCCTCGCCATTCATAAGAACACCAACGTTTATGCGCTCGGTGGCGAATTGCGCAAGGACGTGATGGCGTTTGAAGGGGCAATCACCACCGACAATCTGCGCCAGTGCCATTTTTCCAAGGCGTTCATCAGCGCCGACGGCATCGACCTCGAAGCGGGGCTGACGACCACGAACGAACAGCGCGCCCGCCTCACCCGCCTCATGGCCGAACACGCGCAGGAAGTCTATCTCCTCGCCGACTGCTCCAAGTACGGCAAGCGCTCCTTCCGCACCTTCTTCCATTTTGACCGCATCACCGCCGTCATCTCCGAAGCGGGCGTGCCGGAGCTTTACAAACAGCATTTCCGCCAACACGACATCCGCCTGATTGAGGTCAGCAATGACAGTCAATAGAACCGGCGCCGTCATCGCCGCACACAAACGACACGGGCATGGTGGCATCGTCTCCGTATGCAGCGCCCACCCCGCCGTCATCCGCGCCGCCGCCGAACTGGCGCGTGAATACGGCGCGACGCTGCTGCTTGAATCCACCTCGAACCAGGTCGATCAATTCGGTGGCTACACCGGCATGACGCCTGCGCAATTCATCGCCCAGGTCAAAAAACTGCTGCCCGCCGACGCCGACCCCGTTTTCGGCGGCGACCACCTCGGCCCGAACCGCTGGCAACACCTGCCCGCCGATGAGGCGATGGCCAACAGCGAGGAACTCATCCGCCATTACGTCCAGGCCGGTTACGAAAAAATCCACCTCGATTGCAGCATGAGCTGCGCCGGCGACCTGGTGCCGCTGCCGGACGCCACCGTCGCCGAACGCGCCGCCCGCCTCTGCCGCATCGCCGAAGACACCCGCGCCGCCATGCCTGGCGCCGTGTCGCTGGTGTACATCATCGGCACCGAAGTACCCGTTCCCGGCGGGGCGAAAGAAGCGCTCGACGGCGTTACCCCGACCACACCGGATGCAGCGCGCACCACCTACGCCGTGCATAAAGACACCTTCGCCGCACACGGCCTCGGCGAGGACGTCTGGGCAAGGGTTGTCGCGCTCGTCGTCCAGCCCGGCGTCGAATTTGACCATCACGGCGTCGAAGATTACCGCCCCGAACGCGCCACCGCACTCTCGGCGGTTGCCAACGACTTCCCGCACGCCGTCTTTGAAGCGCATTCCACCGATTACCAAACGCCGCAGGCGTTCAAAGACTTGGTGCGCGACCACTTTGCCATCCTCAAAGTCGGCCCGGCGCTGACCTTCGCCTACCGCGAAGCGGTTTATGCGCTCAACCACATCGCGCGCGAGCTGAAATTAGACGCGCCGGACGTGGAAGCGGCGGCCGAAGCGCTGATGCTGGCCGAACCTGCGCAATGGCAGAAGTATTACCACGGCACGGCGGACGAACAGCGCCTCTTGCGCCACTACAGCCTCTCCGACCGCATCCGTTACTACTGGAGTCAGCCACAACTTGACGAAGCCGTGCAGGGGCTGCGTACCGCCCTTGGTACGCGCCCCCTGCCCTTCGGACTCGCACACCAATACCTGCCGGACGCAGTCGAAGCCTGCCGCGCACGCGGTGAAGCACTCACCGCCGCGAACCTCATCCGCCACCACATCCGCGCCGCATTGGTGCCGTACTACGAGGCGTGTGTCTGATTCATTTACATACACCTGAGCGCTCAAGGTGTATGTAAACGACTAGCCCTCAACCAAACCGCATTGCAGTTGGGTGGCGCGCTTTGCGCCCACCCGACCTACCCGGCTTGTGCCCATAAAAATAACAACGGAGCCCATCATGCTATTTGGTAAAGAACCCCACTGGTTCGCCAACCACGGCGCAACCGCAACCGCGCGCGAAATCCATCAACAAGGCGACTGCTGGCAGAAAATCCCGGCGTTGCTCGCCGCTACCGATCCGGCGCTGAAAAGCCGCCTGCACGCCGCCCTGCACGACGCGCGTGCGACCATCGCCTTCAGCGGCGCCGGAACCTCCGCCTACGTCGGCGACATCCTCGCCCCCGCCATCCAGCGCCACAGCCGCGCACATTGCCTTGCTACCGCCAGCACCGACCTGGTCGCCCAACCGGCGGGCAAACTGCCGCGCGATGCACACGGCTTCCTCTTTGCCTTCGCGCGCAGCGGCAACTCGCCGGAAAGCGTCGCCAGCCTGGAAAAAGCGGCGGCGGTCGCGCCCGAACTCGTCCCCGTTGCCGTTACCTGCAACGACCGCGGCGCACTCGCCGAACATTGTCGCAACGGCCACGGCTACTGCTGCCAAATGCCACCGGAAACGCACGACGACAGTTTCGTCATGACCTCCAGCTTCTCGACAATGACCCTCTTCACCGCCGCGCTCTGCCGCGAAGCGCTCGACCTGCCGCCGCCGGACTTCGCCGCCCTCGCCGCCGCGCAGCGCCGCATCAGCGACACCTTCTACACCTCAACCGCGCTGGATGCGCTCGCCGCCTGCAACCGCATCATCTACCTGGGCAGCGACGCGCTCTACGGCGCGACCCGCGAAAGCGCGCTGAAAATCCTCGAAATGACCGCGGGCAAAATCCCGACGATGGCGGAAACCACCCTCGGCTTCCGCCACGGGCCGAAATCGCTGATAAACGGCGAAACGGCGGTGTGCTTCTTCGTCTCCAGCGACCCGTACGCGCAACAATACGACCGCGATCTCGCGCTGGAAGTGCTGGGCGACGGCAACGCCGCGCAAGTGCTGATCTTCGCGCC
>CAURAS010000170.1:0-4159 GCA_963522865.1 uncultured Cardiobacterium sp. | reverse complement strand
CGATGGATTTGGTCGGCGGTAAATGGAAGGCGGTGATTCTTTACCATTTGCAGGATGGCACGAAGCGCTTTGCCGAGTTGCACCGCCATTTGCTGGCGGCGACCGAGGCGACGTTAAGCCAGCAGCTCAAGCAGCTGGAGGCAGACGGGCTGATTTCGCGCGCGGTTTTTGGCGACAAGCCGCCGCTGCGTACCGAGTATGCGCTGACGGATTTGGGCCGCAGTTTCCTGCCGGTGCTGGATGCGCTGTTGCAGTGGGGCAATGGTGTGGTGGCGACGCAGGGAGAGCGGTGTTGAAGCCTGCCTGCGTCGTTTACATACGCCTCGAGCGCTCAGGTGTATGTATAGCGCTCCCATTGGTACGGAATATTCATGGAAGCCGCCATATAAAAAATCCCGCCGTGTGGCGGGATTTTTGTATGGTCCGTCAAAGGACAAAGCGGCTCAGGTCTTCGTTCTGCGACAGTTCGCCGAGGGCGTTTTCCACGTAGGCGGCGTCAATGCGGATGCGGTCGCCGTCCGGGCGGTCGGCCGCGTCAAACGACAGGCTTTCGGTGAGGCGCTCCATCAGGGTGTGCAGGCGGCGCGCGCCGATGTTTTCCGTCGTTTTATTCACGTGGTAAGCGATTTCCGCGATTTTTTCGATGCCGTCGTCGCTGAATTCGAGGTGCAGCGATTCGGTGGCGAGCAGCGCGGTGTATTGTTTGATCAGGCTGTGATCCGGCTCGGTAAGGATGCGGCGGAAGTCGTCCACGGTGAGCGCGTCCAGCTCGACCCGCACCGGCATCCGCCCTTGCAGTTCGGGGATGAGGTCAGACGGTTTGGCAAGATGGAAGGCGCCGGAGGCAATGAACAGGATGTGGTCGGTTTTGATCATGCCGTATTTGGTGGAGACGGTGGAGCCTTCGACCAGCGGCAGGAGGTCGCGCTGCACGCCTTCACGCGAGACGTCCGCACCGCCGACGTCGCTGCGCTTCGCCACTTTGTCGATTTCGTCGATAAAGACGATGCCGTTCTGCTCGGCATTGGCTATCGCCTGCTGCTTGATGTCTGCTTCGGAGACGAGTTTGTCCGCTTCTTCTTCGGCGAGCTGCACCAGCGCATCGGCGATTTTGATTTTCTGCTTGCTGCTACGCTGTTTGCCGAGGTTCTGGAAGAGTTCGGAGAGCTGGTTGCTCATGTCTTCCATGCCCGGCGGCGCCATGATTTCCACGTGCGAAGCGGTCGGCTGGTCGCGCACTTCGATTTCGATGATTTTGTCGTTCAATTCCTCGCGCAGGATGCGTTCGCGGTAGGTTTTGCGCGCCGGGTTGTCTTCCGGGACGTTGGCGCCGTCGTGCCAACTGCTGCCGCTTTTGCTCGGCGGTACAAGCGCATCCAGCACGCGCTCCAGCGCCGCTTCGCGCGCTTTGGTTTGCACCTGTTTGCGCGCGCGTTCGCGTTCGAGCTTGATGCTGGTTTCGACGAGGTCGCGGACGATGCTGTCCACGTCGCGGCCGACGTAGCCGACTTCGGTGAATTTGGTCGCCTCTACTTTGACGAACGGCGCTTCGGCGAGTTTGGCGAGACGGCGGGCGATTTCGGTTTTACCGACGCCGGTCGGGCCAATCATCAGGATGTTTTTCGGGGTGATTTCGCTGCGCATCGGCTCGGCAATCTGGCGACGGCGCCAGCGGCTGCGCAGGGCGTTGGCAACGGCGCGTTTCGCCGCTTTTTGGCCGATGATGTGGCGGTCGAGTTCTTCCACGATTTCGCGCGGAGTCATGTTGAGGTCGCGGTATTCGGTTTTGTTGTCCATTGGGATTCCTTCGGAAATTTTGGTTTGCACTGGAGTAGGGGGCGCTATGCAAATTTTGTTTACATACACCTGAGCGCTCAATGTGTATGTAAACGGGGCTGGTTTTAGCCCTTCAGTTCGTCGGTAATGATGTTGTGGTTGGTGTACACGCAGATGTCGCTGGCGATTTCCAGGCTCTTGCGGGCGATGGTGAGCGCGTCCATCTCGGTGTTGTGATATAGCGCGCGCGCGGCGGACAATGCAAACATGCCGCCGGAGCCGATGGCGGCGATGCTGTCTTCCGGCTCGACGACGTCGCCGTTGCCGGAAAGAATCAGCGTGCTGGTTTCATCGGCGACGATAAGCATCGCTTCGAGACGGCGCAGCATGCGGTCGGTGCGCCAGTCTTTGGCGAGTTCGACGGCGGCGCGTAGCAGTTGCCCGTCCTGCTCTTCCAGCTTGCCCTCGAAGCGCTCAAAGAGGGTGAAGGCGTCGGCGGTACCGCCCGCGAAACCGGCGAGGATGCGGTTTTTGTAAAGACGGCGGATTTTGCGCGCGTTGCCTTTCATGATGGTGTTGCCGAGCGAGACTTGGCCATCGCCAGCGATGGCGACGTGCCGCCCGCGGCGCACGGAAAGGATGGTGGTGGAGTGAGCGTCAAACATGATGGTTCCTGTAGTGTGGCGTTGTTTGACGAATTGGGGGCAGGGGAGGGGGTTTCAAGGGAAGCGATACAGCGGGTCCCATTTGTATTCCAGACAATGACCCGCAGAAGAAAGTCCTTTCTTCTGTAGATAAAAAAGAAGGCGAGGTTGTATGGAATACATGGGATCGCTATACATACACATCGAGCGCTCAGCTGTATGTATAGCAATCCTCCCAACGCCTCATACGGCGTTGCGCCTGGCACGAGACTTTATGAGTGTCGCTATATATTGCTCATCAGGCTTTTATGTTTTGCGGCGATTGGGAAAGTTTGCGAACTATCTTCAGGAAAATAAAAAGAAAACTGTCTTTACTTGGCATCGCCTTTGCATTCGGGACAGGACGCGCCACCCGGCGCGCGTCCCCAGCAACCAGGAGTAACCATGCCACAAACGCTTTATCACGCCAGCGGCCTTACCGCCGACAATACGGACAAGTTGAAAGACGCCGGAATGAATGTTCCCGGCGTCAAATGGGTGAACATCAACAACGGCAATGTTGTCGTTACCCATGAAGACGGCTTCGATGCTGACGCCTTCGCCGCCGCCCTGCACAGCGCGGACGGCAGCGTTAGCCTCAGTCGTTAAGCACTATCCACTGTACAAACGCAGCCCGCGGCTGCGTTTTTTTATGGGCGGGTTATACATACACCTGAGCGCTCGTAGTGTATGTAAATGGGGCAGAGGGTTGTTTAGGCAGTTCGCCCAATTCAGCCGATATTGACCAGCACACCGCATTGCGCGGCGGCAGCGTGGTGGTAGTAGTCGCGCAGGGCGTTGTACCAGTCGTGCAGTTCTTGTTCCAGCGCGGGGTATTCTGCCGGGTCGTCCCAGATGTCAGGGTAGATGGCGGCGGCAGTGAAGGTGTCTAGCGGGCAGGCATGCAGGCGGGCGGCAAGGTCGGTTTGTGCCAGGGCTTCAGCGATGCGCGTGACTTGCGCAGCATCGCTGATGTTAGCGTATGTGCCTTCGTCGGCGTCGCCGTAGAGGGTGGTTTGTCCGGTGAGTGCTTGGCTGAGCGGATCATTGAGCGGTTCGCCACCGTTTTCGGCAAGCGCAGTCATCAGGTTTTCGCCGGTGAGCAGGTAGTGCAGCGCGTCCCACATTTTGTCGAGGTCGAGAGTGGCAAGCGGCTCCTGTGATATGTCGTCGCCGTTTTTGATGGCGTCGATGGTACTTTGCGGGTAGGCGGTGTAGGTGGCGGTGATGCTCATGGGTGGCTCCGGAAGCAGTTGAGAAAGGGGGGACTCCCTCCCTCGCAGGGCAAAGCCCGCAGCGAGTGGGTTCCCATGCAAAATGCGGTCGCAATTTTGATGGGGGCCGGGGGAGGGGGCCTGTCGGGGGTTTTGTTTTGTTGTGGTGTCTAAGCACATGCGCTAAAAAGGTGTGTTGGAAATTTATTCCACTCTAAAGGCGTGTGGCGAGTGGATGGCGGCCGATCCTGTTCTGAAAGCAAAGACGGGAAACGCGCGGCGTTTCCCGTCTGTTTTTGTTGGGCTATGGCTGCGCCTAACCCACAGAGAGTTTTAGTGTTTGATTTCTTGCAGCAGTTGGCGCACGGCTTCGGCGTCGTTGGCGGCGATGGCTTTGTCCAGCAGCTCGCGGCAGTCGCTGGCGTTCAGGCGGCTGATGCTGTATTTGACGGCGGGCAGCATTTTGCCGCTGATGGAGATTTCGTT
>CAURAS010000169.1:0-4165 GCA_963522865.1 uncultured Cardiobacterium sp. | reverse complement strand
ATGCGCGCCTTTCAGGCGATGGGCGTTGAGATTGTCCATCACGGCGCCGGGCGGGTAACGATTCATGGCGCCGGTCTGCACGGGCTGCGCGCGCCCGCCGCACCGCTCGATGTCGGCAACAGCGGCACCAGTATGCGCCTGCTTGCGGGCGTGCTTGCCGGGCAACCGTTTGATGCGGTGCTGGTCGGCGATGCTTCTTTGATGAAGCGGCCGATGCGCCGCGTGACTGAGCCGCTGACGTTGATGGGGGCGGAGATTGCCACCAGCGACGTAGGCACGGCGCCGCTCGTTATTCATGGCCGCCCGCTGCACGGTATGGATTACACCTTGCCGGTGGCGAGTGCGCAGTTGAAATCCGCCCTGCTGTTTGCCGGGTTGTTTGCCGACGGCACGACGCGCATCACGGAAACCGGCGTCAGCCGCGATCATAGCGAGCGGATGTTGCGCGGTTTTGGCGTCGAGATTGGCAAGGAGGGCGCGACGCTCGCCATTCGCGGCGGGCAACGGCTCTCCGCCTGCGAGGTGGTGGTGCCGGGCGATGTGTCGTCCGCGGCTTTTTTTATTGTCGCCGCGCTGATTGCACGCGAGGGCACGTTGCTGTTGGAAAACGTCGGTATGAACCCGACGCGCGCCGCGGTGGTCGAGATTTTGCGCGCGATGGGCGGCGATATTGAAATTTTGCACGCGCGCGAGGCGGGCGGCGAACCGGTCGCCGATTTGCGCGTGCGCCCGTCGCGTCTGCACGGCATTACGATTGATGAGGCGCTGGTGCCGATTGCCATTGACGAGTTTCCAATTTTGTTCATCGCCGCCGCTTGTGCCGAGGGCGAGACGCGGGCGACGGCGCTGCACGAGTTGCGCGTTAAGGAAAGCGACCGTCTCGCCGCGATGGAGGCGGGCTTACGTGCGCTCGGCGTGGATTGTGAGGCGGGCGCGGATACGATGGTGATTCGCGGCAAGCCCGGCACGGCGTTTTCCGGCGGCACGGTCGATAGTCACGGCGATCACCGCATCGCGATGAGTTTTGCCGTCGCCGCCTTGCGCGCGGTCGCGCCGATTGTGGTGCGCGATTGTGCCAATGTGGCGACGTCGTTCCCGTCCTTCCAGACGCTGGCGCAGGGTGTTGGCATGGTGGTGGGCGATGCGTAAGGTGATTACCGTTGATGGGCCGAGCGGCGTCGGCAAGGGAACGCTCTGCCAGACGCTCGCGCGCGAACGCGGCTGGGCGTATCTGGACAGCGGCGCGCTCTACCGCCTCTTGGCGTTGCAGGCGCTCGCTGCGGGCAAGGTGGACGCGCCAGCGGCGGAAATTGCCGCACTGGTCAGCGCGATGCGGATTGACTTCCGCTTGGACGACAGCGGCTGCACGGTGCTGCTCAACGGCGCGCCGGTCGGCGGCGAGTTGCGCACCGAGCGTTGCGGCAATGCGGCCTCGAAAATCGCCGCTTATCCTGAAGTGCGCGCTGCGCTCCTTGATTTTCAGCGTAATTTCGCCGGCGACGCGCCGCTCATCGCCGACGGACGCGATATGGGGACAGTCGTTTTCCCCGACGCGCCGCTCAAATTATTCTTGACGGCATCGGCGGAAATCCGCGCCGAGCGGCGCTATAAACAGTTGTTGGCACAAGGGGAATCTGTTAATCTGCGCGCCATCTACGCCGAGATAGCCGAGCGCGACGCGCGCGACCGCTCCCGCAGCGTAGCCCCGCTCATACCAGCTTCGGATGCGGTGGTCATCGACACGGGTTCATTGTCGATTGCGGACGTGCAGCAGCAGGTAAACGCCGAAATTGCCGCACGTTTTTCTTTTTCCTAACCTTTTCTATCAACCAGAGTCATCTATGGAATCATTTGCTGAGCTTTTTGAAAAAAGCATCGAAACCGCCGAGTTGAAACCCGGCTCCATCATCAAGGCCGAAGTCGTACAAATCAATAAAGATTTCGTCGTGCTGAATGCCGGTCTGAAATCCGAAGGCTTCGTCCCCGCCGCCCAGTTCACCGATGAAAACGGCAATCTGACCGTCGCGGTCGGCGATACGGTGGAAGTCGCCCTTGAGGCCCTCGAAGACGGTTTCGGCGAAACCAAAATCTCGCACGAAAAAGCACAACGCATCCGCACTTGGGAAGTGCTGGAGCAGAAATTCAACGACAGCGAAACCATCACCGGCGTTATCTCCGGCCGTGTCAAAGGTGGCTTCACCGTGGACGTTGAAGGCGTCAAAGCATTCCTACCCGGCTCACTGGTTGACGTGCGTCCGGTCAAAGACCCGGCACTCAGCGAAGGCAAAGAAATTGACTTCAAAATCATCAAACTCGACCAAAAACGCAACAACATCGTCATCTCCCGCCGCGCCGTACTCGAAAACGAATACAAGGCCGAGCGCGACGAAGTAATGAAAAACCTGCAAGAAGGCGACGTCGTCAAGGCAGTGGTCAAGAACCTCACCGACTACGGCGCCTTCCTCGACATCGGCGGCGTGGACGGCCTGCTCCACATCACCGACATGGCGTGGAAACGCATCAAATACCCGTCCGAAGTCGTCAACATCGGCGACGAAGTGGAAGTCAAAGTCCTCAAATTCGACCGCGAACGCGCCCGCGTCTCTCTCGGCCTGAAACAACTCGGCTCCGACCCGTGGGGCGACATCGCCCAGCGTTACCCGGTCAACAGCCAGACCCGCGGTAAAGTCACCAACATCGCCGACTACGGCTCCTTCGTCGAAATCGAAGACGGCGTGGAAGGCCTGGTACACGTCTCCGAAATGGACTGGACCAACAAGAACGTCAACCCGCGCAAATTCGTCGCCGTTGGCCAGGAAGTCGATGTCATGATCCTCGAAATCGACCCGGAACGCCGCCGCATCTCGCTCGGCATGAAACAGTGCCAGCCGAACCCGTGGCAAGAATTCGAGAAAAAATTCAACAAGGGCGACCGCGTCAAAGGCCAAATCAAATCCATCACCGACTTTGGCGTCTTCATCGGCCTCGAAGGCGGTATCGACGGCCTCATCCACCTCTCCGACCTCTCCTGGGACGAAAACGGCGAAGAAGCCGTACGCCACTACCAAAAAGGCCAAGAAGTGGAAGCCGTTATCCTCGCCATTGACGCCGAGCGCGAGCGCATCTCGCTGGGCGTCAAACAGCTCAGCCAGGACACCTTCTCCGCCTTCGCCGCTGCGCATGGCCGTGGTTCCGTGGTCAAAGGCAACGTCATCGAAGTGGACGAGCGCCAGGCCGTCATCAAACTGAGCGACGACATCAACGGCATCCTCAAAGCCTCCGAAGCGGCGATTGAGCGCGTTGAAGACCTGACCAAACTGCTGTCAGTCGGCGACGAAGTCGAAGCCAAAGTCATCAACGTCGATCGCAAACACAAAACCTTCAACCTCTCCGTGCGCGCCAAAGACGTCGCGGACGAAAAAGCGGTCATCCAGGACTACACCCGTAAAGAAAGCCACGGCGGCACCTCGCTGGGCGACATCTTCAAAGAACTGGGCAACTCCGACAACTAAAAACCGTGCGCAGCCGTCGCGTCGCAAGACGCGGCGGTCACGTCCATAGCCAAGGAGCTCACATGACCAAATCCGAACTGATAGACCGCCTGTGCATGCGCTACCCGCAACTGCGCAGCCAGGACGTAGAAGAAGCCGTCAAACTCATCATCGAAAAAGTCTGCCAGAGCCTCGAAAAAGGCGACCGCGTTGAAATCCGCGGCTTCGGCAGCTTCTCGCTGCACTACCGCGAAGCACGCACCGGACGCAACCCGAAAACCGGCGACTCCGTTGAAGTCCCGTCCAAATCTATCCCCTACTTCCGTGCGGGCAAAGAACTGCGCGAACGCGTTGACCAAAACGCCGATGCCTAAAAAAGCCCCCCGAACCGCATCCCTAAAGCGCCGCCTGACGGCGCTTTTTGCCATCCACAACCACCATCTCGACAAATACACCATCCTCCTCGTCAGCGGCATCGCCCTCATTGCCCTCTCCGCCGGTGGCGAACCTCATCACGCCGAATTTCACGGCGAAAAAGGCCAGACCTACCGCTGCGAACTGCACAAAATCAGCGACGGCGACACCGTTGTCGCGACCTGCGACAAACAAAAAATCCACATCCGCCTCGCCGGCATTGACGCCCCCGAAATGGGACAAACCCCATACGGCGAACA
>CAURAS010000168.1:0-4183 GCA_963522865.1 uncultured Cardiobacterium sp. | reverse complement strand
TGGGCTGTATCATGGTCTGGTTGCCACTTTGAGTGAATTGTAAACAGACCCTAGGAGCTCACCATGGAAATTCTCCATCAAGTCACCTTCCTGCAGGCGTTGATGGTCGCCATCTTCGCCGGTCTGGCAGGCATCGACCTCTTCAACGTCCTCACCCACATCCACCGCCCAATCATCGCCGGCCCCATCGTCGGCATCCTCATGGGCGACCCGCAGGCGGGACTCGTCGCCGGCGCGTCCTTTGAACTCATGTGGATGGGCCTCGTGCCGCTCGCCGGGGCGCAACCGCCGAACGTCGTCATGGGCGGCATCATCGGCACCGCCTTCGTTATCGCCACCGGCAAGAGCGCACAAGAAGCCATCGCCGTCGCCATACCATTTGCCATCTTCGTACAAGTCTGCATCACCTTCCTCTTCACCGCCTTCTCGCCACTGATGAAAAAAGCAGACCACTACGCTGACACCCTCAACTTCGGCGGCATCGCCAGCCTGAACTACCTCGGCATGGCCATCCTCTTCTGCTTCTACTCCATCGTCGCCTTCGGCGTGGTCTATTTCGGCGCGGCCAAAGCGGCGGAATACGTGCACTTCGTGCCGAAGTGGATTTCAGAAGGCCTCGGCATGGCAGGCGGCCTGATGCCCGCCATCGGCTTCGGCATCCTGCTCAACATCATGCTGCGCAAAGAATACGTCGCCTACTTCATCCTCGGCTTCGTCCTCGTCGCCTACCTCAACCAACCGCTGCTCGCCATCGCCCTCATCGGCACCGCCTTTGCGCTGATCGAATACTTCATCCGCGACAGCCAGCCCGCCAAAACCGCCGCCCCGCAAGAAGAAGAAGGAATTTAAGCCATGAGTACCGAAAACTACGACGTCTATCAAGACCAAAGCAGCGCCAAAGTCATCACCGCGAAAGACCTGAGCCGCATGGCGTGGCGCTCGCTCTTCCTGCAAGCCTCCTTCAACTACGAACGGATGCAGGCCAACGGCTGGCTCTACACCATCCTGCCCGCACTGCGCAAAATCCACAAAAACCCGGACGACCTGCGCCAGTCCATGCGGATGCACCTCGAATTCTTCAACACCCACCCCTTCCTCGTCACCTTCATCTCCGGCCTCGTCGTCTCGATGGAAGAAGCGAAAGAAAACATCTCCACCATCCGCGCCATCAAAGTCTCCACCATGGGGCCGGGCGGCGGCATCGGCGATGCCGTCTTCTGGCTGACCCTGCTCTCCATCTGCGGTGGCGTCGGCGCGTCCTTCTCGCTCTCCGGCTCATGGCTCGGCCCCATCTTCTTCCTCGTCGCCTTTAACGTTGTCCACTTCGCGCTGCGCTTTGGCCTGGCCAACTACGGCTACAAAATGGGCGTCTCCGCCATCGCCAACCTCAAAGAACAAACGCGCAAACTCAGCCACGCCGCCTCCATCGTCGGCCTGACCGTCATCGGCGCGATGACCGCGAGCTACGTCCGCCTCGAATCCGGACTACAACTGGTGCGCCACGTCGAAGGCGTCGAAAAACCCTTCGTGTACAGCCTGCAAAAAGACCTGATCGACCCCATCATGCCGAAACTGCTGCCGCTCTTGTGGACGCTGTTCATCCTCTGGCGCATCAAAAAAGGCACCTCCACCCTCAAACTCGTCGTGTGGACCATCATCTTCGGCCTCGTCTGCATCGGCCTGCCGGTACTGGTCAAACACTGGTTCGGCGTGGACATCATCGACCCCGGAGTCCTTGCCGCCCGCATGAGCCAGGGCTAACCCATGACCGCCATCATCATCACCGGGCACGGCCAATTCGCCAGCGGCATCCACTCCGCCCTCAACCTCATCAGTGGCACGTCGCCCGACGTGCACGCGGTGAACTTCGAAGAAGGCGACAGCCCGGACGCGCTCGGTGAGAAACTGGCAAAAATACTAAAAATATATGAGAATGACAGCGTGGTCATCTTCACCGACATCATTGGCGGCGCGCCCTTCCGGCAAGCCGCCCTGCTCGCCAGCAGCAGAGAAAACATTGACGTCGTCTATGGCACCACACTGCACATGCTCGTCGAAGCCACCCTTGAAAAAGACGACTACGACGCAGCCCGCGCCCTGGTGGCGCAATTGCTGGAAAACGCACGCGAAGGCATCGGTAGCCTGAGCAGCTACAGCCGCAAAGCGCCACCACCACCCGCAACAGAAGAAGGACTGTAAACATGCAAGAAAAAAACCTCACCCTGAACAACCCGTCAGGCCTGCACGCCCGCCCGGCCAAAGACTTCGTCCAACTCGCCAAAGGCTTTGAAGCAAACGTCACCATCGTCAAAGACGGCAACGAATACAACGGCAAATCCCTGATGAAACTGCTCCAGGCAGGCCTCAGCAAAGGCGACCAGCTCGTACTCAAAACCGACGGCGCCGACGAAGCTGACGCCCTCGAAAAACTCGCCGACTACATCACCAACCTCGCGGAATAACCCGCCTCCCCCTGAGCCTGTTCAACGAACAGGCTCAAACACACCGCCGCAGCGGGCAGCGGCTGCGGCAACACACCGCCAACCTAAAGAGGATCACCTCATGAAAAACTACGAAGGACTCGCCGCCTCCCCCGGCATCGCCATCGGCCAAGCCTGGATCTTCCGCCCGCAAACCCCGAACATCGACACCCGCACCATCGCCGAAGACGAAATCAAAAACGAATACCGCGCCTTCCGTAACGCGCAGGCCAAAGTCGATGCCCACTTAGAAGCCCTCTACAACCGCGTCCTCGAAAAACAAGGCGAACACGAAGCCGCCATCTTCGAAAGCCACCGCGAACTGCTCGCCGACGAAGAACTCGAAAACGACATCCAGGCACTCATCCGCGACGAACGCAAAACCGCCACCGCCGCCGTCAAAGAATACCTTGACCAAGTCGCCGCCAGCATGCGCAACCTCGAAGACGAATACCTGCGCGAACGCGCCGCCGAATTCGAAGACCTGCAAAACAACCTCCTGCTCGCGCTCAACGGCCTGCCCTTTGCCTCGCTGGCAAGCGCGCCGCCGGACAGCGTCATCTTCGCCGAAGACCTCACCCCGTCTGAAACCGCGCAGCTTGACCCCGACAAAGTACGCGGCTTCGTCCTCGAACATGGTGGCCTCACCAGCCACGTCGCCATCCTCGCGCGCAACCTCGGCATGCCGGCCGTCATGGGCATGCGCAACATCATGAACGAAGTCCGCAGCGGCATCACCGCCCTGCTCGACGGCGACACCGGCAAACTCATCCTCGACCCGGACGACAAAACCCGCGGCCTCTACACCGAGAAAAAAGCCCAACAAGACGCACAAAAAGCCGAATACGCCAAACTGCACGGCAAGCCGGCGACCACCGAAGACGGCAAAACCTTCGCGCTATACAGCAACATCGGCTCGCCGAACGACCTGCACCTCATTGACGAAAACGGCAGCGAAGGCATCGGCCTCTTCCGCAGCGAATTCCTCTTCATGGAAAGCAAACAGGCACCGAGCGAAGACCAACAATACGCCATCTACCGCAAAGTCGCCGAGCACATGAAAGGCAAAACCGTCATCCTGCGCCTTCTGGACATCGGCGGCGACAAACCGCTCTCCTACCTCAACTTCCCCAAAGAAGAAAACCCCTTCCTCGGCTGGCGCGGCGTCCGCCTCTACAAAGACAACCCCGAAGTCTTTTTAAGCCAAATCCGCGCTGCCATCCGCGCCGCCGCCTACGGCGACCTGTGGGTGATGATCCCGATGGTCATCAGCCTGGACGAAGTGCGCTGGGTCAAACAACAAATCGCCGAACAATCCGTCAAACTCGAAGCCGAAGGGCGCAACCACAACCCGAACCTCAAAGTCGGCATCATGATCGAAACCCCGGCGTCTGCGCTGATTGCCGAACAGCTCGCCAAAGAAGCGGCGTTCTTCAGCATCGGCACCAACGACCTGACCCAATACACCCTCGCCGTTGACCGTGGCAACACCAAAATCAGCGTCCTCTACGACGGCCTGCACCCCGCCGTACTGCGCCTGATGAAAATGACCTGCGACGCCGGGCGCAAAGCGGGCATCGACGTCGGCATCTGCGGTGAAATGGGCGGCCAGCTGGAAGCCACCCCGCTGCTGGTTGGCATGGGCTTCAACGAAATCTCCATCAGCGGCAAAATGCTGCCCGCCGTCAAATACAGCATCAGCC
>CAURAS010000167.1:0-4193 GCA_963522865.1 uncultured Cardiobacterium sp. | reverse complement strand
TGATACATTGCGCGCGCGTCATCTCCGACCAAGAGACGGCGCTTCCCCAAACCTTTCGGAGTACAACAACAATGAGTAAATCCCAATCCCTGCAAGATCCTTACCTCAATGCCCTGCGCAAAGAACGCATCCCGGTATCCGTATATCTGGTCAACGGCATCAAACTTCAGGGACAAATCGAATCGTTTGACGCTTTCGTGCTACTCCTGCGCAACAACATCTCGCAGATGGTGTACAAGCACGCGATTTCGACCATCGTGCCGGCGCGCAACGTCCGCCTGCCCGGTGAAGACGAAGAAGGCGTGGAAGGCGAGCAGCCTGCCGCCCCTGCTGCGGAAACCGCCGCCCGTCCGAGCACCGACCCGCTCTATTAATGCGACGACAGCCTGTTTTCGCCGCGCTTTCCGCAAGGGAGGCGCGTTTTGTTTGAGAGACCGAAAAGCGGCGAACGCGCCGCGCTGGTGCAGGTTGATATCAACCGTACCCCCGATCCGGCGGTCGAAGAAGAATTCCACCAGCTGGCGCTCTCTGCCGGTGCGCAAATCATCTGGGCGGAGCGCTACAGCCGCGGCGAAGCCGAGCCGCGCTATTACATTGGCCGCGGTCAGGCAGAAGCGCTGGCCGAGGCGGTAAAAGCGCACGACATTGAGCTCGTCATCTTCAACGCGCCGCTCTCGCCCTCACAGGAGCGCAATCTGGAGAAACTGTGCAGCGCGCGCGTGCTTGACCGCAGCGGACTGGTGCTGGACATCTTCGCGCAGCGGGCGCGCAGCCACGAAGGCAAACTGCAAGTCGAACTGGCGCAGTTGAACCACCTGGCAACACGCCTGGTACGCGGCTGGACGCACTTGGAGCGACAAAAAGGCGGTATCGGCCTGCGTGGCCCTGGCGAAACGCAGCTCGAAACCGACCGCCGCCTGCTCGCCGCGCGCATCAAACAGCTGCAACGTCGCCTCGCGCGCGTGCAGAAACAGCGCGAGGAAAACCGCAAGGCGCGGTTGCGGCGTGACATCCCGACCGTGGCTCTGGCCGGCTACACCAACTCCGGCAAATCCACCCTGTTCAACACCCTGACCGAAGCGGACGTGTACGCACAAGACCAGCTCTTTGCCACCCTCGACCCGACCTGGCGCAAACTGCAACACAGCGGGCCGCAGACCATCCTCATGGCCGATACCGTCGGCTTTGTCAGCGACCTGCCGCACGAACTTGTCGCCGCTTTTTCCGCGACGCTGGAAGAAACCGCACGCGCCGACCTCTTGCTGCACGTCATCGACGTCGCCGACCCGCACCATCTGGAGCGCGAAGAAGTCGTCGAAGACGTCCTGAAAAGCATTGACGCCGCCGACGTCCCCACCCTGCGCGTCTATAACAAAATCGACCTGCGCGGCAACAAAATCGACCTGCGCGGCGAGGCACCCCGCGTCAAACCGGGCGCGGACGGCAAGGCGGAAGCCGTTTTCCTCTCGGCGCTAACCGGCGCGGGCGTGGACTTGCTCACCGACGCCATCGTCGCCTACTTCAAAAGCGACGAAAAAAACGGCTGGTTGCACCTAGCGCCGCACGAAGGCGCGCTGCGTGCCGCGCTCTACGCCGAACACGCCGTACTGGAAGAACGTAGCGCCGCTGACGGCAGCCAATGGCTACACATCCGCCTGCGCGAAAAGCACTATCACCAGATACAATCAAAGTATAATCGCCGCCTTGAACTCCAAACCCATTCAGACATACCGTAAACAAAGGAACCTGCAACCCATGTTCACCTTCCTGCTCGGCCACCTGAGCCGGCGCCGACCGCAGCCGGTCGCCATGGCACAAGACCCTTGGGGCAACGACAACGACGGCAACAAAAAAAACGACCAGCCGCCAGACTTGGACGAACTCTTCAACAAACTGCTGCGCCGCAACCCGCGCCGTAACAACGGCAACAGCGGCGGCGACAACGGCGGTGGCCCTGCCGTCTTCCGCCTCTCCGGCAAAATCATCCTGCTCATCCTGGCCGCCCTCTTCGTCGCCTGGCTATCAAGCGGCGTCTATACCGTGCGCGAACGCGAAAACGGCGTCGAAACCTTCCTCGGCCGCTACTCCCGCACCACCAAAGCCGGCCTCAACTGGCACGTCCCCGTGCCCTTCGGTCAAGTCAACAAAGTGGACGTCACCTCCATCTCCTCGATGAAAGTCGGCGAATTCAAAAGCCAAAGCGGCCGCGTCAGCACCAGCGACCAGCGCAACGGCCAAATGCTGACCAGCGACGAAAACATCGTCGAAATCGGCGCCGCCGTGCAATACCGCATCCGCGACGCGAAAAACTACCTCTTCCAGGCGAACCAGCCCGAAGAAGTGCTGCGCGACATCGTCATCTCTGCCATCCGTGAAGTCGTCGGCAGCAACACCGTTGATGACATCCTCATCGAAAAACGCGGCGAGTGGCCACAAGAAGCCAAACAAATCATCGACAAAACCCTCGAACAATACAACCTCGGCTTCGAAATCGTCGCCTTCGAACTCCAAGACGCGCGTGCGCCGGTAGAAGTCCAGGACGCCTTCGAAGACGCCGTACGCGCCCGCGAAGACGAAGAACGCCTCGGCCTCGAAGCCGAAGCCTACGCGCGCGAACGCATCCCGGTCGCTAGAGGCGAAGCCAAACGCCTACTGCAAGCCGCACAAGCCTACAAAGCCGAAACCCTCGCCCGCGCCGCCGCCGACAGCAGCCGCTTCAACAACCTGCTCGCCGCCTACCGCGAAAGCCCGGCCGTCATGCGCGAACGCCTCTACCTTGACACCATGGCAGGCATCTACGCGCAGAGCAACAAAGTACTGGTCGATGCCGACGACGCGCGCCCCATCATCAACCTTGGCGACGCCCCTGCCCTGCCCGCCCCGCTCGCAAGCGAAAGCACAGCCCCGGCGGCAAACATCCCGCCCGTACCCGTCGTCACCCCCGCCGCCGCCAACGGCAAAACCCCGGCCAGCAACAACAGCCGCAACGACCGCAGCCGCAGCCGCTAACGCCAGGAAACCCGCATGAACCACAGAACCAACGCCCTCCTCGCTGCCATCATGGTCGCCCTCATCATCCTCGCCAGCAGCGCCTACATCATCAACGAGCGCCAAATCGCCGTCGTCACCCAATTCTCGCGCCTCATCAGCACCGACGACGAAGCCGGACTCAAATTCAAAGTCCCCTTCGTGCAGAACGTCGAATTTTTTGACGCCCGCATCCAGCGCCTGGACGTCGAACCCGAGCGCTTCATGACCAACGAAAAAAAATGGCTCATCGTGGACTATTTTGTCGAATGGCGCATCAAAGACATCCGCACCTTCTACACCAGCGTCCAGGGCAACTTCGACCAGGCCAGCCGCCTCCTCGACAACATGGTCAAAGAAAACCTGCGTGGCGAATTCGTACAGCGCTCCGTCAAAGAAGCAATCTCGCAAGACCGCGGCACCATTATGGACGCGGCAAGCCGCCGCATCTCCGGCCAGGCAGAAGCGCGCTACGGCATCGAAGTCCTCGGCGTGCGCCTGAAGCGCGTCGACTTCTCCGACGAAATCCGCGACCGCGTCTTTGACCGCATGCGTGCCGAACGCGAGCGCGTCTCCAAAGACTTCCGCGCGCGCGGCCAAGAAAAATCCTCGGTCATCCGCGCCACCGCCGAACGCGAAGCAGCCGAACTCCTCGCCAAAGCACGCGAAGAAGCCGACATCATGCGCGGCGAAGCTGACGCCAGCGCCGCCAAACAATACGCGGCCGCCTACGGCGCCGACCTCGACTTCTACCGCTACTGGCGCAGCCTCAGTGCCTACCGCGACAGCCTCGGCGGCAGCACCCTCATCGTCAACCCGCACAGCCGCTACTTCCGCTACCTGAACAACGAAGACAGCGCCCCGCTGGACGCCGAAACCGCGCCCGCCGCCCTGCCCGCCCCGACTATCGCGCCCGTCGCCGACCCGGTCATCCCGGCAGAAGCCGCCGCCCGCGAAAAAACAGAAGACAAAGAAACCGTGCTGCCATGACCGCCGCAGCCACTCACCCCTTCCCACGCAAGACGTGCAGCGTACACGGTTCCCTCCCCCGTGGAGGAGGGTTAGGGTGGGGGCAGCAAACCAACCCCGCAGCGACTACTCTCATTCAAAACAACATAAATAGCTCCCTCCTGTGTGACTGGAACAGCGCCCTCCCCCCGTGGGGG
>CAURAS010000166.1:0-4200 GCA_963522865.1 uncultured Cardiobacterium sp. | reverse complement strand
GCAGCAGGGTGTCGGTGCCGTAGCTGTGCCAGGCGAGTTCTTCGACCAGCGCGGCGAAGGCGAGGAGGAACCACGGCGAGAAGAGCGCGCTGGTGAAGCTCGGCGAGCCGCTGATGACGAACTGGTCGCTGCTATAGCCGAAGGCGAGCGAGATGGCCATCGCCACGATGATGGAGAGCGGCGGAAAGAGGAGGGTGAACGCGACGATGGGCGCGTTGAGGCCGCGCCGGGTGAGGAGGCGCGCTTTCAGGTCGGCGAGCAGTAGCGGATCGGCGGCGAAGAGCCAGGCGGCGACGGCAATCGGTGCGAGCAGGCCTGTCATGCCGAGGGTGCCTTGCAGCCAGGCGTAGTCGGCGGCCTGCGGCAGCTGGCTGATGTAGCCGGCGAGGAACCAGCAAAACCACGGGATGACTATCGCCCAGAAGTAGAAGAAGACGGGGCGGTTGTAACGGGCGAGGATGGATGGGGTCATGCAGTTCTCCATGCGGGAAAAAGGCGGCATGGTAGCGCAAAACGGCTACCAGGTTGCCGTGGGGAATATACATACAGCTGAGCGCTCGATGTGTATGTATAACTGCCCTATTCCAACCAGAGCGGATCAACATCCACCGCGACGCGCACGCGGAAGGCCTTGCCCTGTGCGTGTAGCCAGGCGGTCAGTTGCGGCAGTTCTTTTTGCAAGGCGGCGCGGCTGTCGGCTTGCACCAGCAGGTGCGCGCGGTGTTGTCCGTCTTTGCGCGGCATAACGGCAGGCGCCGGGCCGAGCCATTGCCAGTTTTGCCCGATGCCTGCCTGTTGCGCGCCGTCACGGGTAAAGGCGAGGGTTTGCAGGGCGCGCGCGGCGTCGCTGTGGCGGGCGAGCAGCGCCACTTGGGCGCGGTGCGGCGGCAGTTCTGCCTGCGCGCGTTGTTCGTAGAGGCGGCGGGCGGTGTCGGCGTAGGGGGCGTTCAAGACGGTAAACACGGGGTGCTGCGGCTGGCGCGTCTGTATCCAGATTTGGCCTTCGCCCTCGCGCCCGGCGCGGCCGCCGACTTGGACGAGCAGTTGCGCCAGGCGTTCTTCGCCGCGGTAGTCGAGGCTGTACAGCGCCTGGTCGGCATCGACGACGGCGGCAAGGTGCAGGCGCGGGAAGTGGTGCCCTTTGGAGAGCCATTGGGTGCCGAGGATGATATCGACGGCGCCCGCCTGGACTTGCGCCAGCGCCGCCTCGAATTGACGGCTGGTGCTGTAGGCGTCGCTGTCGATGCGCAGGAGGCGCGCCTGCGGGAATTGGCGCGCGACGCTTTGTTCGAGGCGCTGTGTGCCGAGGCCGAGCATGTGCAGGGCGTCGCTGTGGCAGGCGGGGCAGCGCGTCGGTAATGGTTGCTGGCGGCCGCAGTGGTGGCATTGTAATTGGTGCGTGGCGGTGTGCACGGTGAGCGGTGCGTCGCAGGCGTCGCAGGCGGCGTGCCAGTCACAGGCGTCGCAACGCAAAAGCGGCGCGTAGCCGCGGCGGTTGAGGAAGAGCAGGGTTTGGCCGCCGTCTGCGAGGGTACGGCGCATGGCGCGGATGAGTTCGTGGCTCATGCCGCCGCTTGCCGCCGCGCCGTCCATGTTTTCCAGGTGGATGGCGGGCGGGGTACTGGTAGCGGCGCGCGCGGTCAGGCGCAGATGCTGCCAGTGGCCGCGCCACACCTGGTGGTAGCTTTCGAGAGGAGGCGTCGCCGAGCCGAGGAGGATGGGTACGCCCGCCTGCTGTGCGCGTTTCAGGGCGAGGTCGCGCGCGTGGTAGCGGAAGCCGTCTTGTTGTTTGTAGGCGGCATCGTGTTCTTCGTCGATGATGATGGCGCGTAGCGCCGCAAAGGGCGCGAAGACGGCGGAGCGCGTGCCGACCAGCACTTGCGCGTCGCCGGCACGTACCGCCAGCCATTGTTCGAGGCGGGCGCCGTCGGCCAAGGCGGAATGATGCACGGCGATGCGCTCGCCCAGGCGGGCGGCGAGGCGCGCGGCGAGGGTTTGCACCAGGCCAATTTCCGGGACGAGCAGCAGCACTTGGCCGCCGTCCGCGGTTAAGCGCTCTATCCAGCGGATGTAGATTTCGGTTTTGCCGGAGCCGGTCACGCCGTCAAGCAGTGTCGCGGTAAAACCGCTATCCGGCAGGGCGGCGAGGGCGGCGGTCTGTTCGGCGTTGAGCGTCGGCGCGGCGGCGGGCGCGGCGGCAAGTCCCTGCCAATGCGCGCACGCTTCTGTCCAGCCGCGTTTTTCCAGGTCGCGCAGCCAGCCCGCCGTGCAGTGGTGCGCGGCGCGCAAGGCAGCTTCCAGCTGTTCGCCTTCGCTTAAGGCGGTGAGGACGGCCGCCTGTTTGTCGCCAAGACGCCCGGCGAGCGCGGCGCGGCCAGCGGCGGTGATGCGCCAGCTGCGCGGCAGTTCGCGCGTCGCCGCCCGCCCTTCGCGCAACAGTTTCGGCAACGCCGCCTGCACGACTTCGCCCAGCGGATGCTGGTAGTAGCGCGCGGCGAAGTGCAGCAATTTGAGCAGTGGCGCGTCCAGGAGCGGCGCGTCGTCCAAAACGCGTTCGACGGTTTTCAGCGTGCCATCGTCGCTTGCCTCTGGCGTAACGGCGACGACGACGCCAATCACCTGCCCGCGGCCAAACGGCACACGCACGCGCGAGCCGACCGCGACCGCTTCGGCACACAAATAATCGAAACTGCCCATGAGCGGGCGCGGCACCGCGACGCTAACCCGCATCAGCATTGGTTCTGCCGCCTAAAACCGATAACATATAACTTCATTTTTATCCTGACACACATGAGCGCCCTCATCACCCTCAGCGACATCGCCTATAGCGCCAACGGGCGCGACATTCTACACGACATCCATTTCAGCATTGACCGCGACCAAATCCTCACCATCGTCGGCCCGAATGGCGCCGGCAAAAGCACATTGCTCTCGCTCATTCTCGGCCACAACCGCCCGACGCGCGGCACGATTACCCGCGTCAAAGGGCTGAAAATCAGCTTCGTGCCGCAGAAATTTCACCCGCCCGCCGACCTGCCCATCACCGCGCGCCGCTTCCTGCGCGACATCCCGCAGGCGGCAGAAAGTGCCTGGCTGGCGCGGCTCAACATCGCCCACCTGCTCGACACGCCGCTGCAAATGCTCTCCGGCGGCGAAACCCAGCGCCTGCTGCTCGCGCGCGCCATGCTGCGTTGTCCCGACCTCATCGTGCTGGACGAACCGGCGGCGGGCATCGACCCGGTGGCGCTTGGCGACTACTACCAGACCATCCGCGACTGGCAGCGCAGCGAACGCGCCGCCGTCTTAATGGTCAGCCACGACCTGCACCTCGTCATGGCGGCAAGCGACCATATCCTGTGCTTAAACCGCCACATCTGCTGCCACGGCAGCCCGGAAGCGGTTGCCGGCAACCCCGCCTTCCGCCACATGCTCGGCGAAGGGCGGCATCTGGAAGCCATCGGCATCTACACGCACCATCATGACCATAGCCACCTCTAACCGGAGCAACCCATGACCCAAATGAACCTTACCTACCAAGGCCAGCTACACTGCCACGCCGAACACGTGGCAAGCGGTGCAACACTCACGACCGACGCCCCGCTCGATAACGGCGGCAAAGGCGAGAGCTTTTCGCCAACCGATTTAGTCGCAACCGCACTCGCCGTTTGCGTGCTGACGATGATGGCGAAAAAAGCGGAAAACCTCGGCGTCCCCTACCGCGAACCGCGCATTACCGCCGAAAAACACATGAAAACGGAGCCACGCCGCATCGGTGAAATCGTCCTGAACATCCACTTCCAGGACCGCTACGACGAAAAAACGCGGCGCATTCTGGAAGCCACCGCGCACGCCTGCCCAGTGGCGCAGAGTTTGCACCCAGACTTAACGCAAACCCTGCATTTCCATTACCCCGCCTGACGCCTGAAAAACAAAAGACCTTCCAGAAATGGAAGGTCTTTTTACATACAGCTGAGCGCTCGTAGTGTATGTAAATGGGCAGGGTCGTAGAAGTTACCTGATTCGACAGCGCGGTTTGCCAACGAACCCCACCCCAACCCTCCCCCACCGGGGGAGGGGGTGGTTCAGCGGGTATGCGGGCAGCGGTTATTGGTGTTCCGGTTTACATACGCCTGAGCGCTCGTAGTGTATGTAAATGGGCGGGTAGCAGAGGTTGCCTGATTCGACAGCGCGGTTTGCCAA
>CAURAS010000165.1:0-4211 GCA_963522865.1 uncultured Cardiobacterium sp. | reverse complement strand
ATACCGCCACGCTATCACAAGGATAATTCATGAAAAACGACCTGCTGCTGCGCGTGCTGCGCGGCGAACCCGTCCCGCGAACCCCCGTCTGGATGATGCGCCAGGCCGGGCGTTACCTGCCCGAATACCGCGCCACGCGCGAGGCGGCGGGACAATTTATGACCCTCTGCCAGACGCCCGAACTTGCCTGCGAAGTGACCCTGCAACCGCTGGCGCGCTTTCGCCTGGACGCCGCCATCCTCTTTTCCGACATCCTGACCATCCCCGACGCGATGGGGCTGGGGCTCTCCTTCGTCCCCGGCGAAGGCCCGGCCTTTGCCCGCCCGGTGCGCACCCTTGCTGACGTACAGGCATTGCCCATCCCTGACATGCACGACGACCTCGGCTACGTCATGCAGGCGGTGCGCCTCATCCGGCGCGAACTGGACGGCAGCGTGCCACTCATCGGCTTCGCCGGCAGCCCGTGGACACTCGCCACCTACATGATCGAAGGCCAGGCGAGCCGCGACTTTGCCGCCGCCAAAACCCTGCTTTACCAGGAACCGCGCACCCTGCACCTCCTGCTCGACAAACTCGCGCGCGCCGTCACCGCCTACCTGCTGGCACAAATCGAAGCGGGCGCGCAGGCGGCGATGCTCTTTGACAGCTGGGGCGGCAGCCTCGCCTGGCAGGCCTACCGCGAATACTCGCTCGCCTACATGCAGCGCATCATCACCGGCATCGGCGACAAAGCGCCGGTCATCCTCTTTACCAAAGGCGGCGGCAACTGGCTGGACATGATGAAAGACAGCGGCGCGGCCGCCGTTGGCCTTGACTGGACGACCCCGTTGGCAACCGCACGGCGCATCCTCGGCGAAAACATCGCACTACAAGGCAACCTCGACCCCGCCATTCTGCGCGCCAGCCCGGACATCATCGAAAACGAAGTGCGCCGCGTACTGGCCGACTATGGCCACGGCCACCGCCACATCTTCAACCTCGGCCACGGCATCACCCCGGACATCCCGCCCGAACACGCGGCAGCGATGATCGAAGCCGTACACAAACACAGCCCGCAGTACCACAAGGAACACCCATGAGCATGACCTACTGGCTCATCAGCGAACACGGCACCGCCAACCACGAAGACGACCTGCATGGTCTCTACTTCTTCCAGCTCAACCTTGACGCGCTTTGCGAAAAGCTCGGCATTACGCCGCTTTCCGAATACCTTGACGACAGCGAGCTGCGCGAAGCATGGCTGGAAGATGAAGACTTTCTGGCAGAGAACGGCCTCAGCAAAGACGAACTGCAGGAACCGCAAAGTTGGCATGACCCCGCCGCGCTGCTTGCCGTACTGGACGCGCTGGCGCGACAAATACAAAGCGCGCCGGACAGCCTCTACGACGTCGCTGCTGAAGATTTTGACGAAGATGACGGCGCTTGCGACTGCGACGACAGCTGCGGCTGCTGCGCGGGCGATGAAGACTACGACGCCGAAGACGGCGACGACATCATCGAACTCACCCCGGAACTCGTCCTCGCCGACATCGCCGCGCTCAAACCCGTGCTGCAACAAGCCATCGCCAGCGGTGAGAAAGTGCATTTGCGGTTGCTTGGCTAAACCGGACCGTCGTCAATATACATACACCTGAGCGCTCAAGGTGTATGTAAACGGGATTATGCTTTGATGGTGATTTTCCACGCCTTGTGGATGTTCGGGCGGCGGGTGAAGTCAAAGTCGATGGTCTCGGCGCTGATGTCTGCGCAGTGGTAGCGCCCGGCTATCGCCGGGTCGAGTTTGAAACCGCGGTAGTTGTTGGAGAAGTAGAGTGTGCCGCCGGGCGCGAGGCGGTTCATGCAGCGCGTAATCAGGGTTACATGGTCGCGTTGCACGTCAAAGACGCGCTGTTCTTTTTTGGTGTTGGAGAAGGTTGGCGGGTCGCAGAGGATGAGGTCGTACTGGCTGTCGCCTTCGGCAAGCCACGCCATGACGTCCGCTTTGATGAGGCGGTGGCGGCTGTCCAGTTCGTTGGCGTCGTAGTTGCGGTGCGCCCAGTCGAGGTAGGTTTGTGATAAGTCAACGCTGGTGGTGTGCGCCGCGCCGCCCAGTGCCGCTTGCACGCTGGCGCTGGCGGTGTAGCAGAAGAGGTTGAGGAAGCGTTTGTCGCGGGCTTCTTGGTAGATGCGGCGGCGCAGTGGGCGGTGGTCGAGGAAGAGGCCGGTGTCGAGGTAGTCGTGCAGGTTCACGAGCAGTGTTGCCGCGCCTTCGCGCACCGGGAGGTATTCGCCGCGTGCCGCCTGTTTTTGGTATTGGGCGCTGCCGCGCTGGCGCTCGCGGGTTTTGAGGACGAGGTTGGCGGCGGGGATTTCGAGGATTTGCGGGATGATGTGCAGCGCGTCCAAGAGGCGTTTGCGCGCTTTTTCCGGGGCGACGGTTTTCGGCGGCGCGTATTCTTGTACGTGGACGTGGTCGCCATAGATGTCCACCGCGACGGCGTATTCGGGCATGTCCTGGTCGTACACGCGGTAGGCGTTAGTCTCTGCCGCGACGGCTGCTTTCACTGCGGCGCGGCGGTTTTTGCGCAGGCGGTTGGCGAGCATGCGCGCTTGTTCGTCCACCGGCGCGGCGGGGTCGTGCGTCTGGCCTTCTTCTTCGTATTGTTCGCTGCGCAGGTAGAGGGCGATTTGGGTTTCGAGGCCGCCGTTGTAGGCCTGGTAGGTTTTGTGGCGTTGCAGGCGCAGGCGTTTGAGGAGGTCGGGGTTGCTGCTGATGATCGCCATTTGCCAGTCGGCGGGGAAGGTTTTGTAGGCGGCGCCGAGCGCGTCGTAGGTGCCGACGAGTTCGCTTAATGTGCCGAGGCGCTCGCCGTAGGGCGGGTTGGTGATGATGAGGCCGCGCGCGCCGTAGCCGGGTTGGGCGGTGAAGCGGGCGAGGTCGCGCCGCTCCAGGTGCAGGCAGTGGCCGAGGTCAAGGCGGGCGGCGTTGTCGCGCGCGGTGGCGAGTGTCGCGCCGTCTTGGTCGTAGCCCCAGATTTTCAGGTCGAGGCGGGAGAGTCCGGCTTCGCGCCGTGCCACGGCTTCTTCGTGGAGGCGTTTCCACACCGCCGGTTTGTGGCTTTGCCAGCGGTTGAAACCAAAGCGCTGCCGTTTGAGGGCGGGGGCGATGTCGGCCGCCATCAGTAGTGCTTCGAGGAGGAGGGTGCCGCTGCCGCAGAGGGGGTCGATGAGGTTGTAGCCGTCGGCGGCGAGTTGCGGCCAGCCAGCGCGGTAGAGGAGGGTGGCGGCGAGGTGTTCTTTGATGGGGGCGGCGCCGTGTGCGAGGCGGTAGCCGCGTTGGTGCAGGCTGCCGCCGGAGAGGTCAAGGGCGAGGGTGAGGCGGCCTTTGCGCAGGTGGGCGTCGATGCTGATGTCGGGGTTTTTTGCGTCCACGTCCGGGCGGCGGTGCAGGGTGTCGCGCAGTTGGTCGGCGACGGCGTCCTTGATTTTGAGCGCGCCGAATTGGGTGTTGCGGATGCCCTGGCCGATGCCGTTGAAGTTGACGGCGAAGGTACTGTCGGCGTCAATGTGTTCGTCCCACGGCACCGCGCGGGCGAGGGCGTAGATGTCGTCGGGGTTTGCGACTTCGCCTTCGGCGACAATCCAGAGGACGCGGCTCGCCACGCGCGACCAGAGGCAGAGGCGGTAGGCGGTTTCGAGGTCGCCCGTGCCGGAGACGACGGCGACGCCGAGGCGCGCGTTTTGCAGGCCGAGGGTTTCGGCTTCTTGGAGGAGGACTTGTTCGCTGCCTTTGGCGCAGGGGAGGACGAGGGGGTGTTGCATGGGGTTCCTTGTTGGGTTGGCAGCGGGACGGTTTTTACATACAGCTGAGCGCTCATGGTGTATGTATATTCAGAGGCAAGTTGAACGGGTTTTTACATACACTTGAGCGCTCGGTGTGTATGTAAATGCTGGGAGCGGTTAGCAGGTAGGGACCATGCTGTTGTCTATTCCATCTGTCTATTCCGTCAGGCGATGGTGTGGTGGTGGGGGCGGTTAGCGGGGTTTTACATACGCTTGAGCGCTCATGGTGTATGTATATTGGCAAAGGCAGGTTGTATTGGATTTACATACAGCTGAGCGTTCGATGTGTATGTATAAAGGGAGGGCGCCGCTTCAGGGCTGTTTCAGCGCATAGATGCCCGGCAGGTGGCGCAGGTAGCCGTGGTAGTCCATGCCGCAGCCGTAGATGT
>CAURAS010000164.1:0-4217 GCA_963522865.1 uncultured Cardiobacterium sp. | reverse complement strand
CCATTGCCGAAATGCTGCGCGTCGCCAAACCGGGAACACGACTGATGATTGCCGACGAAACCCAGGATTTCATCGAAAGCCAATACCAGAAAAATGCGCTGACGAAAAAAGCCTATCAGGACGCGCATTTTGATTTGGCAGAAATCGAAAACGCCATACCTGCAAACGCGCACGAACGAAAAACGCATTTCCTTTGGGATAACCGCTTTTATGCGATGACCTTCCGCAAGGCATAGCCTTCGTCACGGATATTGCTGTCATGACGGTCAATTCCCCTGTTCGTTTACATACACTTGAGCGCTCAAGGTGTATGTATAGCGATACCCACAAAGTTCTGTACACGGCGCACCGCCTGCGCCGATAATGCCCGCCCCATTTACCGGAGATTCACATGCAACATTCCCGCCCGCTGCTGGCGGCACTCGCCCTGGCGCTTGCCTGCACGCAACCGCCCGCCCTGGCCGCTGAAAGCGCGCCCGTCACCGCCCCCGCCCGTTGGCACGCCGTCGGTGAATTTGAATCGCGCGGCCTGCGCTATCTCTATGTCCTTGTGCCGAAACCGGAAAACCGCGCGCAGCTCATCGCGCTGGCGGAAACCATCCACCAGGCCGAGCCGGACGCCTGGCTGTGGCTGACCGACAGCGACGAGAAAATCGCCGAAATCATCGCCGCCAACCAGGCAGGCGCCCCGGCGAAGTTGCTGCCGTTGCAGCCGTGGCTGGAGCAGCATATCGTCGCCAACAGCGCGCTGCTGCTCAATCCCGACCACAGCCGCAGTTGGGCGTTGTACGCAGGTGCGGCGCGCGGGGAGCAGATTGCCACCCTGCCGTGTATTAACGGCAAGGGACAATGTACGCGCTGATGCGCATTAAAAACGCCCGGCAACGGGCGTTTTTTGTGGGCGCAGCATTTATACATACACCTTGAGCGCTCAGCTGTATGTATAACGCTCTCGCCAAAACGAAACCGCGAATAGGGCGCGCCCATAGCGTGCTGCTATACTCGCCGCCTTTTCAGTCCACCGGAAATCCTCATGACCGACACCAACCCGCTCTACCAGCCCGCCGACGTCCCCGCTTTTGCCGCCATCCGTCCCGAACACGCCGCCATCATCCCGCAAATTCTCCAAGAAAACCGCGCCGCCATTGAAGCGCTCATCTCGCGCGGCGATTACAGCTGGGACGGCCTGATGCAGCCGCTGGAGCGCCTGGAAAACCGCCTTGCTAAAGCCGTCTCGCCGGTCGCGCACCTGCACGCCGTGACCAGCACCGATGACTGGCGCGCCGCCTACGAAGCGCTCCTGCCCGAACTCACCGCTTATGCCAGCGACCTCGGCCAGCACGAAGGCCTCTACCGCGCCATCAAAAGCCTGCGCGACAGCGCCGCTTACGCCCCGCTCACCGCGCCACGGCGCAAAGTCATCGACGACGCGCTGAAAAACTTTGAGCGCAGCGGCATCGGCCTCGCCCCCGCCGCGCAGGCGCGCTACAAAGCAATCAGCCTGCGTCTCGCCGAACTCGGTACCCAGTTCGCCAATCACGTGCTGGACGCCACCAACGCCTGGCATCTCCATCTGCCTGACGACAGCCGCCTCGCCGGCCTGCCCGACAGCGCCCGCGCGCTAATGGCCGACCTCGCCCGCCAGCATGGCGAAGACGGCTACCGCATCACCCTCGACGCGCCGGTGGTCATCCCCGTCCTTACCTACGCCGACGACCGCACCCTGCGCGCCACCGTCTATCGCGCCTACAACCTCCGCGCCAGCGAGCTGGCCGATGACGGCAAATACGACAACGCCGCCATCATTGCCGAAACCGTTGCCCTGCGTTTTGAGCTGGCAAAACTGCTGGGCTTTGCCGACTACGCCGCCTATTCCGTCGATAACAAAATGGCGCCGGACAGCGCGGCGGTCATCGCTTTCCTCGAAGACCTCGTCGCCAAAGGCAAGGCGGCGGGCGAAGCGGACATGGCGACGCTGCGCGCCTACGCCGCACGCGAGCTGGCGCTGCCCGACCTTGAGCCGTGGGACATCGCCTACGCCGCGGAAAAACAGCGGCAAAGCCAATACGCCCTCTCGCAAGAAGACCTGCGCCCCTACTTCCCCATCAGCCAAGTGCTGCAAGGACTGTTCACCATCTGCGAGCGCCTCTTTGCCGTGCGCTTCCGCGAAAACCCGGCGCTTGCCACCTGGCACGCCGACGCGCGCGGCTACGACATGACCGACGCCGACGGCAACCTGCGCGCCCGCTTCTACCTTGACCCCTACGCGCGCGCGAAAAAACGCGGCGGCGCGTGGATGGACAGCGCCGTCTCCCGCTTTGCCGACGGCGACGCGCTGCAACTGCCGGTTGCCTACCTCGTCTGCAACTTCACCCCGCCGGTCGGCGACAAAGAGGCCTGCCTCACCCACCAGGAAGTCACCACCCTTTTTCACGAATTCGGCCACGGCCTGCACCACATGCTGACCACCGTCGGCGAGTACAGCGTCGCCGGGATTAACGGCGTCGAATGGGACGCGGTCGAGCAGCCAAGCCAGTTCATGGAAAACTTCTGCTACGAACGCGACTGCCTGCGCCTCATGACCCGCCACCATCAGACAGGCGAACCGCTGCCAGACGACCTCTACGCCAAACTCATCGCGGCGAAAAACTACCAAAGCGCGATGGCGCTGCTGCGGCAAATGGAATTCTCCCTCTTTGACATCCGCCTGCACTGCGCCGAAAACGCCGGCAAAGACGCGCTCGCCGTGCACCGCGCGGTACGCGAACACGTCGCCGTTACCCCCGCCTATGCCGACAACCGCTTCCCGACGAGCTTCCAGCACATCTTCGCCGGCGGCTACGCGGCGGGCTACTACAGCTACAAATGGGCGGAAGTACTCTCCGCCGACAGCTTCGCCGCCTTTGAAGCAGAAGGCGTGCTGAACCCGGCAACCGGCGCGCGTTTCCGCGACGAAATCCTCGCCGTCGGCGGCAGCCGGCCAAGCATGGAAAGCTTCGTCGCCTTCCGCGGCCGCGAACCGCAAGTCGATGCGCTGTTGCGCCATAGCGGCATTCAGGCCTAAGCATCGCGCATTTACATACACCTGAGCGCTCAGGGTGTATGTATAACCTTCCCAGAAAGACCGCCGGAGAAAACATGTACTCCGGCGGCAATCCTGTCAGCGCCTCGTGCGGCGAAAAAACCGCCCGCTGCCTACATCGTGCTTTGTCTGCGCCGCGTTTTGCGCTATCTTTGCCGACCCTTAAGATTTTATGGACAACCACCATGCACCAGACCGATGATTTGCGCATTGCCCGCATCGAAGAACTCCTGCCGCCCGTCGCCCTGCTGGAGCGCTACCCGGTAAGCGAACGCGCTGCCGAAACCGTACAACAGGCACGGCACGACATCCACGCCATCCTGCACGACGGCGACCCGCGCCTCTTGGTCGTTGTCGGCCCCTGCTCCATCCACGACGTCAAGGCCGCGAACGAATACGCCGACCGCCTGCTGCCGTTGCGCGAAAAATACCGCGAACAACTGTGCATCGTCATGCGCGTTTACTTTGAAAAACCGCGCACCACCGTCGGCTGGAAAGGCCTGCTCAACGACCCCTACCTCGACGGCTCGTTCGCCATCAACGACGGCCTGCGCATCGGGCGCAAACTGCTGCTGGACACCACCGAAAAAGGCATGCCGGTTGCCGTCGAATACCTCGACATGATCCTGCCGCAATACATCGCCGACCTCGTCAGCTGGGGCGCGGTCGGCGCGCGCACCACCGAAAGCCAGGTGCATCGCCAACTCGCCTCCGGCCTCTCCTGCCCGATCGGCTTCAAAAACGGCACCAACGGCGACGTGCAAATCGCCATTGACGCCATCGCCTCGGCGCAAGCGGTTCACAGCTTCCTCTCCGTCACCAAACTGGGGCATTCCGCCATCGTCACCACCAACGGCAACGAAGACTGCCACCTCATCCTGCGCGGCGGCAACGACGGCCCGAACTACAGCGCCGAACACGTACGCGCGGCCGTTGCCGCGCTGCGCCACGCGGGCGTGCAGGACAAAATCATGATTGATTGCAGCCACGCCAACAGCAACAAACAGCACAAACGCCAGCTGGACGCTGCTGCCGACGTCGCCGCGCAAATCGCCGGCGGCGAGCAGAACATCTTCGGCGTGATGGTCGAAAGCCATCTGGTCGAAGGCGCACAAAAACTCGAACCCGGCAAACC
>CAURAS010000163.1:0-4256 GCA_963522865.1 uncultured Cardiobacterium sp. | reverse complement strand
AAGCCGCGATTGACTGCGGCGCCGATGCCCTCGGTTTTGTCTTTTATGAACGCTCGCCGCGCCATGTATCGCTCGCGCAGGCGGAGCGACTGCTCGCGCTGCTGCCGCCGCTGGTGAGCGCGGTCGGGCTGTTTGTCGATGCGCCTGCGGAAGCGGTGCGCGCAACGCTCGCCGCCGTGCCGCTCGACCAGTTGCAGTTTCATGGCGCGGAATCCGCGGATTATTGCCGCCAGTTTGGCCGCCGCTGGTTCAAGGCGGTGCCAATGCGCGATTTGCCCAGCGCGGAAGCTGCCGCCGCGTGGCTCGCCGCTTACCCGGACAGTAGCGCGTTTTTGTTCGATGCTTTCGGCAAGGCGCAGATGGGCGGCAGCGGCGAGGTGTTTGACTGGTCGCGTTTGCCGCCGACCGACCGTCCCGTCATCCTCGCCGGCGGCCTGCACGCGGGCAATGTCGGCGATGCCATCCGCCGTTTCCGCCCGTTTGCGGTGGATGTGTCGAGCGGCGTGGAAAGCGCGCCCGGCGTAAAGTCCTCTGCTAAAATGCGCGCTTTCTTTTCCGCCGTGAGGAACGCTTATGAATCAATCACTCCCTGACGCGCGCGGCTATTTTGGCCGCTTTGGCGGGCAGTTTGTCGCCGAAACGTTGATGCAGGCCGTGTTGCAGTTGCAGGATGCCTGGCGCACCGCGCAGCATGACGCCGCTTTTTGGGCGCAGTTCCGCGCGGAACTCGCCGATTATGTCGGCCGCCCGTCGCCGCTGTATTTCGCCAAACGCTTGTCGGAAAAAGCGGGCGGCGCGGAGATTTGGCTGAAGCGCGAGGATTTGAACCACACCGGCGCGCACAAGATTAACAACACCATCGGCCAGGCGCTCTTGGCCGCCCGCCTCGGCAAACCGCGGCTGATTGCGGAAACCGGCGCGGGGCAGCACGGCGTGGCGAGTGCGACGGTTGCCGCCCGCCTCGGTCTGGAGTGCGTGGTGTATATGGGCGCGGATGATGTGCAGCGGCAGGCGCCGAATGTCTATCGCATGAAGTTGCTCGGCGCGACGGTCGTCCCGGTCACCGCTGGCAGTCGTACGCTCAAGGACGCGCTGAACGAGGCACTGCGTGACTGGGCAGCGAATGTAGATCACACGTTTTATATCATCGGCACCGCCGCCGGCCCGCACCCCTACCCGGAGCTGGTGCGCGATTTTCAGAAGGTCATCGGCGAGGAGACGAAGGCGCAGGCACAGGCGCATTTTGGCGCGCTGCCCGATGCGGTCGTCGCCTGTGTCGGCGGCGGCTCGAACGCCATCGGTCTTTTTTATCCGTTTTATGACGACCCGGTCGCGCTCTATGGCGTCGAAGCGGGCGGGCATGGTGTGGCAACGGGCGCACACGCCGCGCCGCTCACCGCCAACGCGCCGGTCGGCGTGCTGCACGGCAACCGCACCTATGTAATGAGTAATGAAGACGGGCAAATCGCGGAAACGCATTCGGTTTCTGCCGGGCTGGATTATCCCGGCGTCGGCCCGGAACACGCCTGGCTGAAGGAAAGCGGGCGCGCGCAGTACGTCGCCATCAACGACGACGAAGCGCTCGCCGCCTTCCACGACCTCTGCCGTCTCGAAGGCATCATTCCCGCGCTGGAATCCGCGCACGCCGTCGCCTACGGCATGAAACTGGCGCGCGAACTGGGCGCGGGCAAGCGCATCATCGTCAACCTTTCCGGTCGCGGCGACAAGGACATCAACACCATCGCCACCCGCGACGGCATCACCCTGTGAGGCAATCATGATTCAATTTTTGCAACGACTCTTCGCGGCAAAACCCGCAGAACGCGAGACGCCGCCCGCCGCCCCGCAACCGCGCCTGCCCGCCCGTTTCGCCGCGCTCAAGGCGCAAGGACGCAAGGCACTCATTCCCTACATCAGCGCGGGCGACCCCGAACCGGCGCAGACCGCCGCCGTGCTGCACGCGCTAGTCGCAGGCGGTGCGGACGCGCTGGAGCTCGGCATCCCCTTCTCCGATCCCGCCGCTGACGGCGAAACCATCCAGCAGGCAAACGAACGCGCGCTGGCGCGTGGCGTAACCTTCGCGCAAACCCTCGCCATCGTGCGCGAATTCCGCGCCACCGACCGCAACACGCCGCTCATCCTGATGGGCTACCTCAACAGCTTCGAGCGCGCCGGATTCGCCCGCGCCATGACCGACATCGCCGCCGCTGGTGGCGATGCCGTCATCCTCGTCGATTGCCCGGTAGAAGCGCTCGCCGACTACGATGCCGACCTCAAGGCGAGCGGCATCACCCCCATCATGCTGGTTGCGCCGACCACCACCGCCGAACGCCGCCAGCAGATTGTCGCCCACGCGAGCGGCTTCCTCTATTTCGTGTCCTTGCGCGGCGTGACCGGCACGCAGGAAGCGCAAGCTGACGCCATCGCCGCCGACATCCGCACGCTCAAGGGCGAGACGGACGTCCCCGTCTGCATCGGCTTCGGCATCCGCGACGGCGAAACCGCGCGGCAAATGGCGGCGCTTGCCGACGGCGTCGTCATCGGCAGCGCGCTGGTCGCCCGCCTGCACGCCGCCTTTGAGGCCAAACAACCGCTGGCGGACACCGCTACCGCCTTCATCCGCGACATCCGCGCCCATCTCGACAAGGAGCCAACATGAGCTGGTTCGACAGCCTGATGCCGTCGCGCATCAAAACCCGCAACAAAAACCAACAAGTCCCGGACGGCCTCTGGAAAAAATGCGACGGCTGCAACGAAGTCCTCTACGCGCAAGACCTCGAACACAACCAGCAAGTCTGTCCCAAATGCGGCCACCACATGCGCATCGGCGCGCGCCAACGCCTGACCCAACTCTTTGACGCGGGCAGCGCGCCGACCGAAATCGGCGTCAACCTGCAACCGACCGACTTCCTCAAATTCAAGGACAGCAAAAAATACCGCGACCGCATCACCCAGGCGCAGAAAAAAACCGACGAACACGACGCGATGGTCGCCATGAGCGGCCTGCTCTACGGCCGTCCGCTCACCGCCGCGGCCTTTGAATTTGACTTCATGGGCGGCTCGATGGGCTCGGTCGTCGGCGAACGCTTTGTGCTGGCCGCCGAATACGCGCTGGCCGAACGCACGCCGTTTGTCTGCTTCTCCGCCAGCGGCGGCGCGCGCATGCAAGAAGGCCTGACCTCCTTGATGCAAATGGCGAAAACCAGCGCCATCCTCACCCGCCTCGGCGACGCCGGCCTGCCCTTCATCTCGGTGCTGACCGACCCGACCATGGGTGGCGTCTCCGCCTCGCTCGCCATGCTCGGCGACCTCATCATCGCCGAACCGGGCGCACTCATTGGCTTCGCCGGCCCGCGCGTCATCGAACAAACCGTGCGTGAAAAACTGCCGGACGGCTTCCAGCGCAGCGAATTCCTGTTAGAAAAAGGCGCGATAGACATGATTATCGACCGCCGCCAGATGCGCGAAGAACTCGCCGCCCTGCTCGGCATGCTGATGAACGAGCCGCCGCTACCGCGCGCAGACGACGAAGACCTGCCTGCCGAACCCGCTATCGCGCCGGCCTACACAGAAGCGCCCATCGAAACCGCGGAGCCCGCCGAAAAACCATGAAACGCAGCCTGCACGAATGGCTGGCGTGGCAAGAAACCGCGCACGACAAAGCCTGGGATTTAGGATTGCACCGCATCGGCGCCGTCTGGCAGGCGATGGGCGCGCCGCGCCTCGCCGCCCACATCATCACCGTCGCCGGCACCAACGGCAAAGGCTCCTGCGTCTGCTGGACAGAAGGCCTGTGCCAAGCGCATGGCGTCAGCGTCGCCAGCTTCTCCTCGCCGCACCTCAGCGACTACCGCGAACGCATCCGCTTTGACGGCGCGTGGGTGGACGAAGCCGAACTGATCGCCGCCTTCGAAGCGGTGGACGCCGCGCGCGGCGACATCTCGCTCAGCTACTTCGAATGGTCGGCACTTGCCGCCTTCCACCTCATCGCCCGCCGCCAGCCGCAAGTCGCCGTACTCGAAGTCGGCCTTGGCGGCAGGCTGGACGCGACCAACCTCATCGACGCCGACGCCGCCATCATCACCCGCATCGGCCTTGACCACCAGGACTGGCTCGGCGACACCATTGACAGCATCGCCCGCGAAAAAGCAGGCATTATGCGCGCCGGACAGCGCGTCTTCCTGCCCGATGCCCACCCGCCCACCGTCCTTGGCGAACACGCTGCCGCATTGGGCGCGACCGTTTACCGCTACGGC
>CAURAS010000162.1:0-4269 GCA_963522865.1 uncultured Cardiobacterium sp. | reverse complement strand
TGGTAGTTTTGGCTTTCTTGGGAGTCCTGCTACGAAGACTATGAACACGTTCTTAGGCATCCACAACACCACCAATCTGCTGGACGGACGGTTTGCCGACTTAAAGCGCAAATTGGGGTGTCATCACGGGATGAAAATGGAGAATAAAATAAGGTTTATAAAGGACTATTCTCTATTAAAGAGGGCTGACAGCCTCCATTTTGTCCAATACGCCCTATTTCGGTAAAGCGCAACACTCAGGATTTACTGCCGTTGGGCCCACTTCCAGCATCAAGCCAAGTCATCCGTATCTATCAAACGGTAGTGCTTGTTGCACGCCTTGACGTCAGTGAGCATTGTGGGGCGAAATCTGATAAAAAGAGCATGCTCTACATTAGGCCCCACTAACAAGACGGGATTTAATGAGAAGGCACGGGATGCTATGGGAAGCTAAAAACAGAAAAACCGCCTTAATTACAGCGGTTTTTAGATTCTATGTGATGCTATAAGAAAGCAAGATGGGGTGGATGATGGGAATCGAACCCACGACCTCCGGAATCACAATCCGGCGCTCTAACCATCTGAGCTACACCCACCATTTGTAAAAATCCTATTTGGCGCACCCGACAGGACTCGAACCTGTAACCTACGGCTTAGAAGGCCGTTGCTCTATCCGGTTGAGCTACGGGCACGTTTCGGGTTGCTGGTCGGAGTAGAGGGATTTGAACCCCCGACCCCCTGGTCCCAAACCAGATGCGCTACCAGACTGCGCTATACTCCGCCACAGGATGAGGCGCGCATTTTAGTGAGCGCCCCCGGTGTCGTCAAGCGCTTTTCGCGCTTTTTCTCAACTGGCGCCGCTGTCTGGCAGGTTGGCGATGTCGTCTTTGTTCTCCACATGGAATGCCTCCGCCGGTTTTTCCGCCGCGGCGGGCGCCGGATGCGTCTTGCCTTCGGCGCGATAGCGCACATGCAGCGGCGGCGCGCTGCCGTCTTTGTCCTGACCGAAATAGATTTCCATGTGCGGGAACGGCATTTCGATACCGGCGGCGTCAAAATACATTTTCACCAAGCGGTTATAAGCGCGGCCAACGACCCATTGATCGCCGGGCGTCGTTTTTATGGAAACGCGCAACATGACGGCGCTATCGGCTAATTGCGATACGCCCTGAATGTTAATCGGCTCCAGAATGTAGCGTTTCATGTCGCCTTTGACCAATTCATTGAATGCCGCGCGTAATTGTTCCATCGCCTCATCAATATTCTCGCGATAGGCGATGCCGTATTCGGCGATATGGTTGGCATGGCCGCGCATGTAATTGGACACGCGGGTGACGTTGGAAAAGGGAATCAAGTGATAGGTACCGGAGCTGTCGCGAATGCCGACCGAACGGATGCCTACTTGCTCGGCGCGGCCGGTAATGCCATCGACGGTCACAATGTCGCCGGTGTTAATCGCATTTTCAATCTGGAAGAAAATTCCGGTAATCACGTCTTTTACCAGGGTCTGCGCCCCGAAACCGACGGCCAAACCAAATACCCCGGCACCGGCGATGAGCGGCCCGATGTTAATGCCGATTTCTGTCAGAATCATAATGGCGGTACTGGCAAAGATAATCACCGCCCAGGCGCTTCTGAATAGCGACAATAAGGTTTGGGTGCGCACGCTGGGTGCCGCGCCAATTTCCGCACTCAAATAGCGCTCAATGAATACTACCGACATCAGCCAGGTAATCAGCGCCACCGCCAGAATGATAAAGATGTTCCAGAATTTGCTGACCAGCAACAGGCCACGCGGTGATGCCGCCCAGGCATTCAGGTCTATGACGCTCCAGGCATCCAGCAGGCTGAAGCATACCAGCCAAATCATGCCGAATCGCAGAAAACGCAATCCCAATGGCACATAGAAATTCAGCCTTTTTGCCAATCCGGGTAAACGCCGCGCGGTCTCCGGTTTGAAGCGGATTTCGCGATGAATGTATTGCGTCATCAAGGCGGAAAGCAATAATCCGCCGCAGACCCAGAGAATGGTATAGGAAGTCGCACGCAAGACATACGGCAATTCTTTTTCGCCACTGAGCAGGTTCAAAACAAGCAGCATCAGGAAATAGGCAATGGCGAGCAAATGCCAAATGGAGGAAAAGACGCGCAAGGCGCCCGCAAAAATAACGCTATTGGTTTCTTCTGCATAATGGCGCAATGCCAGGCGTACCGCGCTCCGCTGGCGAATAACAACCACCATGCCATAAATAAAGGCGCTTAATGCCAATAGCGCGGAGAATACCATGCCGAGCGATGGCGACAAATTGATTTTAATCAGCGGAAAGGTCACCAGATAACCATAGCCGAGCAAATGCAGCAATGTGGCAAACCAGCGGTTCCAATAAATTGCCGTTGCATCTGTACACGGCAATAAACGCAATCCCGGATAGCGCGGATAGAAAACGGTGCGGATACCAATCTTCAGTAATTCAATGGCGACAAAAGCGCGCATGAAAAACGCCGCCTGCGTCGTCATCGTTCCTGTTTCGCCGACGAGTAATACCGCCATGACGCTGCAAAACAACAGGGAAAACGCGAGAATCAGCACGTCCAACAATGACACGCCGACCACGCCCAACAGGCGGCGCACCAGCGGGGTAAAGCGTCCTTCGCGCAAGACCCGCTCCTGCAAGCGCCGCTTGAGCGGGCGGCTGGCCAGTTGCAAACCGCGTAAAAACAGCAAGGTAGCGCCGATAATCAGCGCCAGGTTGAGCGTCGCCTGCCAGAACGTCTCGAAATTCACCGAGCGCAGCATCAAATCGCGCCCGGAAAAAGCGCCGACCAGCGCGTCCCAACTGTCGCTGATGCGCGTCCCCACCTCGCGCAGCACTTGCACCGCCGCTCCGGCAACTTTCTTCGGCCACGCCGCCGCCGAAACGACCGCCGCGCGCGCGTTTTCCGCGACCGATTTCAGCGCTTCCGCCTCGGCCTGCTTGTTGTCTTTCTTCTCCTCAGCCGGTGCCGCCTCGGCCGCTGCCTCGTCTTTCGCCGCCTCACCCGTGGCGACATCGCCCTGCGGCGCGTCATTGCCCGCCGCTGCGGCATCTGGCGCTGCCTCTGCCGTTGTCGCCTCGCTTTTTGCCTTGTCCGCTTTTTCCGTGGCGTCCAGCTGTCGCAGTTGCGCAATCAGTACCTTGCGCTGCGCCGGATTTTCCAGCACATCGGCCAGCGCTGCCCAGGCTGCCTTGTCGTCAGCCTTGCCCGCATCGCGCTCTGCCGCAAACGTGGCAACGCCAAAAAACAAAAAGAAAAACAGACAAAAACGCCACATAATCTTCTCCCATCAAACCCATTTACATACACAACGAGCGCTACCCTGTATGCATATAGCCATCCACGCAAAGCCCTGTACGGTGTTGCGCCGCCTCGCCGTACAACCGCGTACTGTCTTCGGCGGCGCGCCTTGTACAGAACTTTGCGTGTATCGCTATAAATCATACTGGCGGCAACGCGCACAGCCGCTGCGGAAACACCCGCCCGTCGCGCCCCTCGCCAACGCCGAAAAACTGCGCACCGTCGTACAGCGCCACCTCACCGCGTGGGGCGTCGCAGGCGATGTCGTTGCCATTGCGGATAAAGCGCAGCTTCTCCGGCGGCACCACCACCCGCGGCAAATGCGCGACGCAGCAATCGAGCGGCAACAGTAGCGCTTGCAACGCCGCCATGTCGCCCGCTTCCTGCCAGGCGCGCAGTGTGGCGAGCGGCGTCATCGCCGTCAATCCCGCGACCGCCACCCGCCGCAGCGCGTGCGTATGTCCGGCGCTGCCGAGTGCTGCCGCCATGTCGCGCAGCAGGCTGCGGATGTACGTCCCCTTGCTGCAACGCACGAAAAAGCGCGCGCCGTCGCCGTCCATGCCCAGAAAACGCAATTCGTGAATGACCACCTCGCGCGCTTCCAGCTGCGGCAATTCGCCGCGCCGCGCCAGCGCATAAGCGCGTTCGCCGCCGACTTTCAGCGCGGAATAGACCGGCGGCACCTGCCGCTGCACGCCGCTGAAACGTGCGCACAGCGCCGCCCAGTCCACCGCATCCAGCGGCGGCGGCGCGGCTTCGCGGCTAACCGCGCCGCTGAGGTCGCCAGTATCCGTTTCCGTGCCGAAGGCGAGCGCCGCCTCATAGGCCTTGTCGCCGTCCAGAAAATAGCGGCCGAACTTGCTCGCCTCGCCGAACAGCACCGGCAACAGCCCGGTGGCAAAGGGGTCAAGCGTGCCGCCATGCCCCGCCTTCTCCGCCTGATAAAGCCAGCGC
>CAURAS010000161.1:0-4380 GCA_963522865.1 uncultured Cardiobacterium sp. | reverse complement strand
TGACACTCACCGCGCGCTCCTGCACCAACTTGCCCGCCCGCGCCGCATTGCGCTTCGCCTGGGCAAGCGCTGCCTGCGCCCGCGCCTCCTGCGCCTGCGCCTGCGCCACCTCCTGCTTCAACAGCGCCGTATCAAAAACCGCCAGCACCTGCCCGGCCTGCACCCGGTCACCAACATCCGCGTTGAGCTTGGCGAGCGACACGCCCGCGACCTGCGCATTGACCGCCGCCAACTCGCGCGCGACCACGACACCATCGGCGGCAAGCGACCGCTCATGCGGCGCGCGAGAGGCCTGCGCGACCTCCACCGCAAGCGCCGCCTGCTCTGCCGCCGCTTTCGGCGCGCCCTCCTGCGCCTGCGCCGCCACACAAACCCACAGCAAAAAAACCAGCCAACGAATCATGATGCACTTCCTTCTCAATCAAGCGATGACCGCAGTCTAGCAAAAACGGATGGACAAAAATTGCGCAAACGCACGGATGCACCCGGCATTTACATACGCTTGAGCGCTCGATGTGTATGTAAACGACCTCTGGTTTACATACACATCGAGCGCTCAGCTGTATGTATATTTTTACGGCAAATACGCCAGCACCAGGCCGAGCAGCACCGCGGCGCCAACCCAGTTGTTATGCACGAAGGCGCGGAAGCAGCGCTCGCGCTCCAAATGGCGCGTATCCCACAATTCATAGGTGAACAATACGGCGGCGATGGCAAGCCCCAGGTAATACCAGCCGTTCAGCCCCGCTGCCAGCCCCGCCAGCACGAGGAAGCCCAAGACCGTCCCCGCCATTGCGGCAAGAAAGCGGTGCTCAAAGCCGCGCACGGTAATGGCGCTGGAATGCAGGCCGATTTTCAGGTCGTCGTCACGGTCCACCAGCGCGTAGTAGGTGTCATAGACCAGCGCCCAGAAGACGCTTGCCAGAAAGAGCAGGCATCCGGCGAGCGTAACCCGCCCCAGAATCGCCGTTTGCGCCATCAGAATCGGGCTGGCAAAGGCGACGCCCAAGACGAGCTGCGGCGCGAGGAAAAAGCGTTTGCACAGCGGGTAAAAGAGCGATACCGCCGCGCAACCGACGGCGAGCAGCACGCTTTGCCCGTTGAGCAGCCACACCAGGGCGAAGCTCACGGCGAGCAAAAACACGCCCAGCACCACCGTCTCCGTGACCGACACCGCGCCGCTGGCGAGCGGGCGGCTGCGGGTGCGCTCCACATGGCCGTCAAAATTGCGGTCGGCGAGGTCGTTGAAGACGCAGCCGGCGGAGCGCATCGACAGCGTGCCGAGCAAAATCACCGCCGTCACAAACGCCGGCGGGCGTCCGGCACCTGCCAGCCACAAGCCCCACAAACTGCTCCAGGCGAGCAGCAACGTACCGACCGGACGGTCCAAACGCATCAAGCGGATAAAAGCGAGAAATTTCATAGCAAAGACACCAGAAAAAGATTCCCATAGCATAGCGCCCTTCATTACCAACACAAAAAAGGAGACACTGCTTCTGGCCGCAGACGCCAATTCACGTTTTGCCCACAGTGGTTCGGGAAAGACTGCGGGGCGCCTTGTGGACAAGCGCCCCGGTCATGATGCGGCATCGGTTTTTCAGGCTGCCTGCAATCATTTGCCTTTCGGCTTTTTGTGTGCTTTGGCGTTTTTGAGGCGGAGCATCTCCCAGCCGCCATTTTTCCAGCAGTAGTCTTCCTCGTCGTAATCCATGATGCTACTTTTGTATTCGACACGAATGCAGCCCTTGCGGATGACTTCAACGTTGCCGACGATGGCGATGTTTTGTCCGTCGGGCGCTGTTTTAAACTGCCGTGTGGCGGGGTTGAAGAGGTACAGTTCATCGGCTGACTGGGTATAGGCGCCGACGATACGCACGGCGATGTCGGGGTGGCCGTCGCCGTTGTAGTCCTGGATGTTGACCAGGTCGCTGATTTTTTCTTTAAGCGGACCGAAGTCGATGATGTCGTCGATGATTTGCACTTTGCCGGTTTTCTGGTCGGTGATTTTCACCTGATAGGAGTCGTCGGCAAGAACTTGGGTTTCGACGGCAAAGGGAAAGCCGGCGGGCGTAGGGACGGCGTAGGTGGCGACGGGCGCCGCATCTGCGATGGATGCCGCATTGTCGGCGGCAAAAGCAGGGACGGAGGCAGCAAGGAGCAGGGCGGGGATAATGCGTTTCATAGAAGATCCTTTATTTGGCATTGGAATAACGAAGCGGCGCTTCATGGGGGAGCAGCCTGAAAAAAGGCGGACGGTTTTGCTCAAATCCGCTGCATCTGTTTTCAGGCTGCCTTAATTTTACTGCGATACGCCCCACGGGCTGTTTGCAATACAACCCGCCCTGTTGCAGGCTTCGCCCTGCGGGCGTCCAAACAAAAATATACATACCAGAGTAGCGACCGAGGCGTATGTAAATGAATCCGGCGATTGCGGTAAAGCACCAGCACCCGGCAAGTCCGCCGCAGACACAGACAAAAGCCAAACATTTCATAGCAAAGACACCGGAAAAAGATTCCCATAGAATAGCGCCCCCTTCATAACCAACGCAAAACTATGAGCCAATACGTATTTACCATGAACCGGGTGAGCAAAGTCGTCCCCGGCGGCCGCTTCATCCTGAAAGACATCTCCCTCTCCTTCTTCCCCGGCGCGAAAATTGGCATCCTCGGCCTAAACGGCGCGGGCAAATCCACCCTGCTGAAAATCATGGCGGGCGTGGATACCGACATCCAGGGCGAAGCGCGGCCGCAGCCCGGCATCAGCATCGGCTACCTGCCACAAGAACCGCAACTGGACCCGGAGAAAACCGTGCGCGAAGTCGTCGAAGAAGCGATGAGCGACATGAAAGACGTACAAGCCGAACTCGATGCCGTGTACGCCGCCTACGCCGACCCTGATGCGGACTTTGACGCGCTCGCCGCCAAACAGGCCGAGCTGGAAAACAAACTGGCGGCGGGCGGTGGCCACGACAACGAGCGCCGCATGGAAATCGCCGCCGACGCGCTGCGCCTGCCACCGTGGGAACAACCAATCGCGACACTCTCCGGTGGCGAAAAACGCCGCGTTGCCCTCTGTCGCCTGCTCCTTTCCAGCCCCGATATGCTGCTGCTTGACGAGCCGACCAACCACCTCGACGCCGAATCCATCGCCTGGCTGGAGCGCTACCTGCACGACTTCCCCGGCACCGTCGTCGCCGTCACCCACGACCGTTACTTCCTCGACAACGTCGCCGGCTGGATACTCGAACTCGACCGCGGCGAAGGCATCCCCTACCAGGGCAACTACTCCTCCTGGCTGGAACAAAAAGAAAAACGCCTCGCCATCGAAGAAAAACAAGAATCCGCGCACCGCCGCGCCCTCAAACAAGAACTCGAATGGGTGCGCAACAACCCCAAAGGCCGGCACAGCAAAAACAAGGCGCGCCTCGCCCGCTTCGACGAACTCTCCGGCAAAGAATTCCAAAAACGCGCCGAAACCCAAGAAATCTACATCCCGCCGGGTGAGCGCCTCGGCGACAAAGTCATCATCGCCGAGCACCTCGCCAAAGGCTACGCGCACAAAGCCCTCTACGAAGACCTCAACTTCAACCTGCCGACCGGCGCCATCCTCGGCATCATCGGTCCGAACGGCGCGGGCAAGTCCACCTTGTTCAACATCCTCGCGGGTAAAGACACCCCGGACGCGGGCAGCGTGGAAATCGGCGACACCGTACAAATCGCCTTCGTTGACCAATCGCGCGACGCGCTGGATGCCAACAAAACCGTGTGGGAAGAAGTCTCGGACGGCCTCGACAACATCATCGTCGGCAACTACACCATCCCCAGCCGCGCCTACCTCGGCCGCTTCAACTTCAAAGGCGCCGACCAACAAAAGCGCGTCGGCGACCTCTCCGGCGGCGAACGCAACCGCCTGCATCTGGCAAAACTCTTAAAAAGCGGCGGCAACGTCCTGCTTTTGGACGAACCGACCAACGACCTCGACGTGGAAACCCTGCGCGCGCTGGAAGAAGCCATCCTGGCCTTCCCCGGCTCGGCGCTCATCATCTCGCACGACCGCTGGTTCCTCGACCGCGTCGCGACGCACATCCTCGCCTTTGAAGGCGACTCGCAAGTCGAATTCTTCCCCGGCACCTACAGCGAATACGAGGCCGACCGCAAACGCCGCCTCGGCGACGAAGCCGACCAACCGCACCGCATCAAATACAAGCGGATACAGTAAATCCCGCCTCGTTATACATACACCATGAGCGCTCAGGTGTATGTATAACGCCGCATATAGCGTCTGATTCCCCAGAGCAGCATCCCCATGATCAGCGTCTTTGACATGTACAAAATCGGCATCGGCCCGTCCAGCTCGCACACCGTCGGGCCGATGAAAGC
>CAURAS010000160.1:0-4431 GCA_963522865.1 uncultured Cardiobacterium sp. | reverse complement strand
TCGCTTATGGGCGTCTTTTTTGTTGCTGTTGCACTTGGATTGTAAATTCGCCGTATAAATCCCTCCCGCCAGAGTATCCATATGAAATGACTAGCCGTCCGGCTATAATCCCGCCATCATTCCGCTTGAATCAAGGAGCTTCCATGCATATTTCTCCGGGTGAGTACTGGCTTTATTTGCAGTACATGGCGCTGGCGGTGGTGATGGTGTTTGCCTTCGCCGCGGTTTATTTGCATTGCACGCCGCCAGCCGAGCTGCGGCTGATTCGCGAGGAGGGCAACGTCGCCTGTGCGCTGTCGTTTGGCGGGGCGCTGGTCGGTTTTTGTCTGGCGCTCGCCGCGAGTATCCGGCAGAGCGTGCAGGTGCCGGATTTTGTGTTGTGGGGGCTGGCCGCCGCCGTGGTGCAGATTCTGGTTTATTTTGTCGCGACCCGTTTTGTGAAGGATGCGAGCGCCGCGCTCGCCCGCAATAATGTCGCCGTCGGTGCGTTTTTGGGCGCGGTGTCGGTGTCGATTGGCCTGCTGAACGCGGCCTGTTTGAGTTAGGAGGTTTTATGTTCGGTTTTTTCCGCAAGCAGTTTATTGATGTCATCGAGTGGCCGAATCCGGGCGAGGATACGTTGATGTGGCGTTTTCCCGCCGAGGATCAGGAGATTCAGACCGGGGCGACGCTGGTGGTGCGCGAGTCGCAGCAGGCGCTGTTCGTTGATGAGGGCAAGACGGCCGATATGTTCGCAGCAGGCACGCATCTGCTCACCACGCAAACGTTGCCGCTGCTCACCAACCTCAAAAATTGGGACAAGTTTTTTGCCTCGCCCTTCAAATCCGATGTCTATTTCTTCAACCTGCGCCAGCAGTTGGGGCGGCGTTGGGGCACGGCGCAACCGGTAACGGTGCGCGATAGCGAGTTCGGCGTGGTGCAACTGCGCGCCTTTGGCATGTACGACTACCGCATCAGCGACCCGGCGAAGCTCTTCAGCGAGGTGACGGGTGTCGTCGCGCAGTACAGCCGCGAAGCACTCGACGAACCGCTGCGCAATGTGGTGATGACGCGCCTTGCCAGCGTTTTCGGCTCCTCCGGCATCGCCTTCCTCGATATGGCGGCGAACCAGGTGTTGCTGTCGCAGAAAATGGCGGAGCTGCTCGCGCCCGATTTCGCCCGTCTGGGGCTTACGCTGGAGCGCTTCAGCGTTGAGAGCGTAACCCTGCCGGAGGCGATTCAGAAGGCGCTGGACGAGCGCATCTCGATGGGTGTCGTCGGCGACCTGAACCGCTACACGCAGTACCAGACGGCATCTGCCATTCCGCTCGCCGCGCAGAATGAAGGCGGCCTCGCCGGGGTGGGCGCGGGCGTTGGCGTCGGTGCGGCGATTGGCCAGGCGATGGCGACGAATATGAATGCCGCCGCCACCGCACCCGCAGCGGGCAACGACCCGCAGGCGCGCCTGACGCAGCTCAAAGCCTTGCTCGATCAGGGGCTGATAACCGCCGCCGATTACGATAAGGCCAAGGCGGAAGTGCTGAAACAACTGATTGGCTGACATGGCCGCGCCGCTTTTTCATACCGACTGCCCCAACTGCGGCGCGCCGGTGCGTAGCCACAGCGCCAGCACGGTCACGCTGGTCTGCGGCTATTGCCACAGCCTGCTCATCCGCGAGGGCGAAACGCTGCGTGATAGCGGCGAAGACAGCGCCCTGCTCGAAGACTTCAGCCCGCTGCAAATCGGCACCAGCGGCGTGTTCAACAAACAGCCGTTCACCCTGGTGGGCCGCTTGCAGGCGCGCTACGACGCGGGCGTGTGGAATGAATGGTACCTGCTCTTTGCCGACGGCAGCGACGGCTGGCTCTCGGAATCCGGCGACCAATACGTGCTGACCCGTCCGGTCGCGCCGGAGCCGCCGCCCGCATTTGCTAGCTTGCGCGCTGGCAGCAGCCGCTTCACCTTCCACGACAAAGCCTTCATCGCCGCCGACGTGCGCGACATCACCCTGGAGCGCGCCGCCGCCGAAGGCGAACTGCCCTTCCGCTTCAGCGGCACACGGCAAAACCGCGTTGCCGACTTCCGCTACGGCGGCGAATTTCTCACCGTCGATTACGCCGACGAGCCGCCGGAAATCTTCGCCGGGCAGGGCGTGGCGCTCGCCGACCTCCGCCTGCAAAACACCCGCAACGACACACAAATCATCGAGACCGCAGGCAAACTCAAAGGCAGCCGCGCGAGCGGCAACTGCCCGCATTGCGGCAGCCCGGTCGAATGGATCAACGGCCTGACCGGCACCATCCTCTGCCCGTCCTGCGGCAGCGACCTCGCCAGCAACGACAAAGGCTTGGCGTTACGGCAAAAAAGCGCGCGCCGCGCCGCCAGCGAAGCGCACACCCTGCCGCTTGGCGCGGAAGCGACCATACACAACGTGCATTACACCCTTATCGGCGTGGTGTACAAAAGCGAAATCGGCGAAGGCAGCGGCTGGACAGAATACCTGCTCTACGCGCCGCAGGACGGCTTCGCCTGGCTGGTTGAAACCGACGACGGCGAATGGAGCTTCGCACAAACCCTGAACGAATGGCCGCTGCTTGACCGCAACGCCGCACCACTTGGCAAAGCCAAACTCTACGACTACCAAAGCCGGGTGGAGCATGCTGCGGGCGCGTTCTACTGGCACATCCAGCCGGGCGACACCCTGCAACACCGCGACTACGGCCGCGATGACGACAAACTCTGCGCCGAACAAAGCGCGCAAGAACTCTCCTGGAGCCGCAACCTGAGCATCACGCCGGAACAAATCGAAAAATGGTTCGGGCGGAAAATCGCCACGGCAGGTGGCGCGGGCAACAGCGGCGTGTTGGGCGTCATGATCATCATCTACATCATCCTCAACATCCCCGCCTGGCTGATGATGGATGCCGACAGCGTCGTCCCCTCGCTGTTCATATCCAGCATCGCCATCGTTGGCCTCGCCCGCCTCGGCAGGCGCGGCGACTGGCGCGACGTCTTCAAATCGGACAAAGACGACGATGACTAACCGGAGCAGCACATGAACCGCAACACTTACAACCTCATCGTCGCAAGCACCCTCATCTTCTGCACCTTCATCAACTACAGCATGAGCAGCAGCGAAAACACCACCGGCACACGCAGCCACAGCGGAGGCATCTTCAGCGGCAGCAGCGGGGGCTACAGCAGCGGCGGCGGCTGGCATAAATAGTTTCCTCGTTCCCCATTTACATACACATTGAGCGCTCAGGTGTATGTAAATCCAGAAACACTACACTTGCCGCGAGTAACCCCAGCCCTCCCCCACAGGGAGAGGGAACAGAATGGCGAGAACGCCCGGGGGTTCTTGTTGTCACCTCTCGCTGTTCATGAAAAGAACAACTGTCGAAAAAATCACAGAACGGCTCCCTTCCTCGTGGGGTAGGGGCGGGGTTACTGGCATCACGCACGGTGTTGTTCCTTGCGGTGCTCTGCTCCATTTACATACACATCGAGCGCTCAGGTGTATGTATAGCGATACTCATAAAATCTCATACCAGGCGTGCCGCCGAAGGCAGTACGCCGTATAAGGCTTTAGGAGGATTGCTATGACGGTCGTCCCCTACATCAGCAGCGCATGTTCACGGCGAAAGCGTTCCAACGCTGCCTTGCGTGCCTGCCAATCTGGCTGCACAGACTGCATCAGCGCATAAAAAGCAGGGCCGTGATTATGCTCCTGCAAATGGCAGAGTTCATGGACGATGACGTGCGCAATCAGCGCGGGCGGATACTGAATGAGGCGGCTGTTGAAGGTGAGGACGCCATTACTGCGGCAATTACCCCAACTGCGGCGCATCGCACGGTAGCGTAGCGGCGGCAACGCCCCTACCCACGGGCAGCGCGCGATTTCGTCGGCGACCAGCGCGGGCAAATGCGCGGCACTTTGCTGTTGGTGAAAATGGCGGAAGGCGGCGGCAAGCATGGCATCGTTGCCACGGGCCGCCAGCAGCAGGTCGCCCGCGCGCATGATGCTGCGCTGCGCATCATCGGTCAGCCGCAGGCGCAGCGGCTCGCCCAATAGCCAGTGCGTGCTGCCATCGGCATAGGGCGAGGGGCGCGCGGTCTCCAGCGAATGAGCGCGGGCGGCAACCCAGTCAAGATGCGCGTGGATGAAACGCAGGACGTCGGCGGGCGGGCATTGCGGCGGTTGTGAGAGAAAAATTTTGCCATCGGCGTCGATGGAAAGACGCAGACGGCGGTTGTTGCGTCGCGGCGGGCGGCAATGAATGCGCCAGGTTTGGTCAGCGTGCGGGATGTCAAGGAAAGTTGGCGACGGCATTTTCAGGATGGGGCGTGGCGGTTTACATACACTATGAGCGCTCAGGTGTATGTAAAAAATTAGCGTTTTTCCGGGTAGGGGTAGCGGCTGCCGTCCGGGCGGTTTTTGTAACGGCGGT
>CAURAS010000159.1:0-4441 GCA_963522865.1 uncultured Cardiobacterium sp. | reverse complement strand
TGTCCGGTTCGGTGAGGTCAAGCTGGACGGCGTCAAGCCCTTCGCTTTTCAGGCGTTCGACGTCGGCGGCGTCGCGCGCGCTGGCGAATATTTGCCAGCCGCGGGCTTGCAGGATATGGGCGGCGCTGTAGCCGATGCCGCTGGAACAGCCGGTGATGAGGATGCTTTTTTTCATGATGTTTTGGGGTTGCCCGGTCTTGAAATGAGGCAGGGATTTTAGCGCATCACTACCGCCTTGGGGTTGCAGCAGCCGGGGGACATATGGCGATACCCAATAAAATCTCATCCCCGGCACGCCGCCGAAGACAGTATTCGGTCAGGCGGCGCAACGCCGCATGAGGCTTTAGAAGGATTGCTATACATACACCTGAGCGCTCGAAGTGTATGTAAATGCCATGGGTAAAACCGCCCCCATATCCGGCTACAATGCCCGCCTACAACACAGGAACCGTCATGACCCCATACACCCCGCCTCCGGGCGCCAAAATCGCCGTCGGCATCTCCGGCGGCGTTGATTCCTCCGTCGCCGCCCTCCTCCTGCGCGATGCCGGATACGACGTCTTCGGCATCTTCATGAAAAACTGGGAAGAAACCTACAGCAGCGGCTATTGCAGCGCCGAAGAAGACGTCGAAGACGCGCGCGATGTTTGCGAAACCCTCGGCATCCCGCTGCACACCGTGAACTTCGTCGCCGAATACCACGAGCGCGTCTTCCGCCACTTCCTCGCCGAATACGGCGCCGGGCGCACGCCCAATCCGGACATCCTCTGCAACCGCGAAATCAAATTCGCCGAAATGGCGCACTACGCCGCCGAACTGGGCGCCGATTACCTCGCCACCGGCCACTACGCACGACGCGGCACGCATTACGGCGCGCCCGCGCTCTACAAAGGCGTGGACGGCAACAAAGACCAAAGCTACTTCTTAAGCCAAATCACCCCGGCGCAGCTGGAAAAAGCACTGTTCCCGCTCGGCGACATGGCCAAAAGCGAAGTGCGCCGCCTCGCCGAGGCCGCCGGACTCGTTACCTATGACAAAAAAGACTCCACCGGCATCTGCTTCATCGGCGAGCGCCCCTTCCGCGACTTCCTCGCCAACTACTTCGAAAACAAACCCGGCAAAATGATTACCCCGCAAGGCGTGTGGGTCGGCGAGCACATCGGCCTGATGTACTACACCATCGGTCAGCGGCAGGGGCTGGGCATCGGCGGCATTGCCGGGGCGAGCGAAGCGCCGTGGTACGTCCTCGACAAAAACCCGGCGGACAACACCCTCATCGTCGGCCAGGGCGAACATCCGCTCCTCTACCACGACACCCTCACCGCGCGCCAACTCGCCTGGCTGAACGAAGCGCCTGAAGCCGGCCGCGTTTACCAGGCGAAAACCCGCTACCGCCAGCCCGACCAAAACTGCCGCATCACCTGGCAGGGCGAAGACGAAATCACCGTACACTTTGAGCAGCCGCAGCGCGCCATCACCCCCGGCCAGTATCTCGTCCTCTACGACGGCGCGCGCTGCCTCGGCGGCGGCGTCATCGAGGCGCGCAGCAACACGCATCCTTGAAGGAGCATCACATGCTGAACTTCCTTATCTTTATGAACTTTGCCCTCCTTGCGGCTGGCCTTTATCTCAGCCTTAGCCTCAGGAAGTTAAAAAGAAAGCGCGCTTCCGGCGGTTTCTACTATGACGATGGCAATGATGGCGGCGGTTACAGCGGTGGCGACTAAATACCCTTGACCATTTACATACACTATGAGCGCTCAAGTGTATGTATAACCCATTCCCCAAACCCCGAACCCGCCATGACTCACAACGACATCCAATCCCAAGCCTGGGCCTTTGCCGCCCTCTTTCTCGCCATAGACAGCGTGCGTGCCCTCGCCGAACGCGGCGACATCCGCGCCGATGCCGAGCTGACCCTGCTGCCGAGCTTGCTCACCACCAACGCCGCCGACATCGCCGCCTACTACGGCGACCCCGCACCGCTTGCCTTGGGGCGCGACGCTTACCACCGCACCTTTACCGAAAAAACCGACGAACAAAACCTGCGCTACAGCGCGCAAATCCTGCACGTCGAACGCCGCCTGGCGAAAAAAGCGGCGCTGATGGCCACCCTCAAAGAACGCCTGCACGCCGCCAAGCGCCAGGCAGAACACTATCCCCTAAACCACGACAACCTCATCGCCAGCTTCGCCGCCACCTACCAGGAAACCGCAAGCAAAGCGGCCGGGCGCATCCTCGTCAGCGGTACGGCACAATGGCTGCGCCAGCCGGAAATCGTGAACCACATCCGCGCCCTGCTCCTCACCGCCGTGCGCGCCGCCGCCCTCTGGCGCGCCTATGGCGGTAACCGCTGGCAACTCCTCTTCGCCCGCAGCGCGTTGGACGCCGCCATGCGCGCACTCGATTTCCACGAACAGCCATAAAAACGCATGTCCCACCATAACCTGAACGCCTGGGCAGACGCATTCCAGCTCAATGAAAACGAATGGCCGCTTAAAAAATCTGCGTTATTTTTCTTTACCCGACTATCCGCAATTACAGCTAACGGACGAACAAAAATGCTTTCTCCGCCAATTTGAGTGCAACGATGACCGACGAAGACTACCTCCGCCTCGCCCTTGAACAAGCCGCGCTCGCCGAAGCGCTCGGCGAAGTGCCGATTGGCGCCATCCTCGTGGCAAACGGCGAAACCATTGCCAGCGCGCATAACCGCACCGTCTGCGACCACGACCCGACCGCACACGCGGAAATCCTTGCCTTGCGCGCCGGCGGCCTCGTGCTGGGCAACCACCGCATGAATGGCGTCAGCCTCTATGTGACGCTTGAACCCTGCATCATGTGTACCGGCGCGCTTATCCAGGCGCGCATCGACCGCCTCATTTTCGGCGCTTACGACAGCCGCATCGGTGCCTGCGGCAGCGCCTTTGACCTCGCCCGTCACCGCCGCCTCAATCATCACATCCGCGAAATCAAAGGCGGCGTGTTAGAAGCACAGTGCCGCGAGCAGTTGCAGCGCTTCTTCCAACAAAAGCGCGGGTAACGAATAGCCATTTACATACACCTGAGCGCTCGTGGTGTATGTATAGCAGAACAAGTTTGAAACAAATCTGTTTGGCGTATTCGCGTAGCGAACGGAAGCGGAGCAAGCCGCCGACATGCGCCCTCCCCCTGTGGGAGAGGGGGCATATCAGCAGCATTTGTACGAGACTTAGCGCACCGCGTCGCTCACCGATACTTCCACGCGGCGGTCGGGTTGCAGGCAGGTGATGAGTTCGCCGCGCGGCAGGTTATCGCCGCAATGAGAAAGCGGTTGGCTGCTGCCCAGTCCGGCGGCGCGAATGCGGCTGGCGGCGATGCCGCCCTGCACCAGATAGCGCTTCACCGCATCGGCGCGCGCCTGCGACAGTTCGCGGTTATGCGCGTCGCTACCCAAGCGGTCGGTGAAGCCATCCACGCGCACTTCGCCCGTCTCGCCATGCGCGCGCACTTTCGTCAGCAAATCGGCGAGCGCCTTATCCGCTTCCGGACGCAGGGTGGCGCTGTCGAAGGCAAAAAGCGCGTCGGCGGCGAGGCGGTACGGCGCGGCGGGTTCACCGTACACCGTGGCGCAGTCTTCCGGCAGCCAGTACAGCGCGGCGATACGGTCGTCGTCGCCATAAATCAGCTTGAGATGGCAGACTGCCTGATTTTCCCGCGTGTATTCCGGGCGTTGCAGAATGTAGTTCCACTCGCGCGCGCCGTTAATTTCGCTGAAATGCGGCACGTCGAGCAGGGCGAAGACGTTTTTGCGCTCCAGCCCAACCTTGACCGCGGCAATCGTCGGCGACGGCAGGCGCAACGCCTCGTCGCGCCAGCTGTCTTTCTGCGTCAGCCAGACCAGTTCGCCGACACTACCATCGGCGCGCACGTTTTTGCTGACGGTGGAGGTGCAGCCCGCGAACGCAGCGGCGGTGAGCAGGATGAATAAGGTTTTTTTCATGAGAAGACTCCCTGAAGGTGTTTTTACGTCTGAATTTTGGGTTGTTCGGGATTTACATTCACCTGAGCGCTCATAGTGTATGTAAATGGGCCATGTCGCGCGACGGGGCGTTTGCTGCCCCCTCCCCTGCTTCCCCCGCTGCTGCGGGCTTCGCCCTGCGAGGGAGGGGGTAGTTTCGAGGTTTGCCAACGAACCACACCCCAACCCTCCCCCACGGGGGGAAGGAGCTGTTTGGTGGTTTACATACATCTGAGCGCTCATGGTGTATGTAAATGGGCAATGCCGCGCGGCAGGATATTCGCTGCCCCCACCCCAGCCCTCCCCCACGGGGGAGGGAGTCTTTCCGTTGTGCATTAGCTATCGCTTTCTGCGCAAACAACGGGAAGTGCCGAACGGAAGGCGGGAACGAATGCGCGCCATTTCGCCGCTCTGCTCCCTCCCCCGTGGGGAGGGTTGGGG
>CAURAS010000158.1:0-4454 GCA_963522865.1 uncultured Cardiobacterium sp. | reverse complement strand
GCGACGTCTGGGAACACGCCTACTACCTCAACTACCAGAACAAGCGCCCGGATTATCTGGAAGCGTGGTGGAAAGTCGTGAACTGGCCGTATGTTGCTGACCTTTACCGCCAAACGAAAGCCTGATGCGCTAAAAAGCAAAAACCGCCGTGAGGCGGTTTTTTTGCATAGCTGAAACGCAGATTCGCTGCGTGATGACGCATAGCTTCTTTTTGTCCTATATCTCTACAATAGGATGCCACCCATGCGCCATAAAACCCGACTAAAACCCAAAGGAATTTATGCAACCCCTTGAAAGCCCAGACCTGCACCGTTTTTGCGTCGCACCGATGTTGGATTGGACAACGCCAGAATGCCGCGCGCTGCATCGTCTTTTTACGCGCCACGCCCTGCTTTATACGGAAATGGTGACCACCGGCGCGCTCATTTACGGCGATGCCGAACGCCATTTGCAGCACCAGGCAGACGCCCCCTGCGCCCTGCAACTGGGCGGTGGCGAGCCGGAAGCGCTGGCGCGTGCCTGCGAAATCGCCCTGCCTTACGATTACCAAGAGATAAACCTCAACGTCGGTTGTCCCAGCGACCGCGTGCAGAATAACCGCATCGGCGCTTGCCTGATGGACGACGCGACGCTGGTTGCCGAGTGCTTGAGCGCGATGCAGCAGGCAGCGGGCGAGGTACCTGTGACCGTCAAGCACCGCCTCGCCATTGACGAGCAGGATGAGCGCGAGGTTTTCCATTTCGTCGAAACTGTCACCAGCCGCAGCTCTTGTCGTGTCTTTATCATTCACGCGCGCAAGGCATGGTTGCAGGGTTTAAGCCCGAAGGAAAACCGCGACGTGCCGCCGCTCAACTATCCGCTGGTTTATGAGGTCAAGCGCCGTTTCCCGGAGCTGACCATTGTCATTAACGGCGGCATCAGCGATCTCGCGCAATGCCAGGCGCACTTGCAGCACGTCGATGGCGTCATGCTCGGCCGCGCCGCCTACCAGAACCCGGAACTGTTGCTGGCAGCCGATACGCTCTACGGCGATGCGGCGCAAACGCTGGATGCCGTGCTGCCGCAGGTTCGTGCCCTCATTGTTGAACGCCTCGCCTGCGGCGAACCGCTGGCGCATTACACCCGCCACCTGCTTGGCCTCTTTCCGGGCGTGCGTGGCGCCAAACATTACCGCCGCATTTTGAGCGAAGAGGCGCGCGCGGCGGATGCCGACATCACCGTTTTTGACCGCGCGCTGGCTGCTGTCGGCCACGCCTGAAAAAACGTAAATCACCGACAAAACGACAAAAACTTTAGCATTTTGGTATCATGCGCGTCTTTCCGTTACCGCTAACGCCATAGACTCATCATGACCTTTTCGCTGCTGCAAGCCTTTTTCTTTGACTACGGTTACTACGCCGTTTTCGGTGTACTCGTCATTTGTGGCATGGGGCTGCCCCTGCCGGAAGACATCACTCTCCTCACCGCCGGCGTCATCTCGCAACTGGGCGATAAAAATGTGCATATCATGCTGGTGGTTGCTTATCTCGGCGTTCTTTGTGGCGACTGGGTGATGTATCTCATCGGCTGGAAATTTGGCCCGCACTTGCGCCAGTCGCGCTGGTTCTCCAAGTTGCTGACACCGGAGCGGATGATTCAGACAGAAACGCTCTTTCACCGCTACGGCAGCCGTGTCATCTTTGTCGCCCGCTTCCTGCCTGGCCTGCGCGCGCCGATCTACGTTATGACGGGCATTACCCGCCGTATCAGTTTCTGGCGCTTTACGCTGATGGACGGTCTTGCGGCGCTGCTCTCTGTGCCGTTCTTCGTCTATATCGGCTACTACGGCGCGGAAAATCACGAATGGATGCTGAAAAAAATGCACGAATTCAAATATGCAACCATCGCGCTCTTTGTCGTAGTCGCCGGCGTTATCGCCTATTACTTCTGGCGCCGCCGCCGCCGCCGCGCCTACTTTCGCACGACCCGCGCCCGCCTGCGCGCCGAACGCAAACGGGCGGCTGATATGAAGCTCAATAAAAACGCCGGTTAATCCGGCGTTTTTTTGTGCGACTTCATCATTTATACATACAGCTGAGCGCTCGATGTGTATGTAAATGCGGAATGCTGGTTATAGCAGTGGCTGGCAATGCGCGTGCAGGGTGTGCGGGGTGACGAAAGTCAGCTCGTACATTGCGCTTAATGCCTGGGCTTGCGCGTTGTCGAGGTCGCTGGCGAGGATGAGGTAATGGCTGGCGGGCAGACCAAGGCGTTTGCGTAGGGTGAGGTGTTTGTCGAGCGCGTCCCGGTATTCGCCGCTTTTGCATTCGATGATGAGCGGGATTTTGCCCAGCGGCAGGTACATCACGTCCAGTTCGTGTTTTTCGTCTGCGCCCGTGGTGATGGTTATGTTGCGCGCGCAGGAGAAGCGGTAGTCCGCGCCACGTTTTGCCGCAAGCTGTAGCAGCTCGCCGAGGGCAAACCATTCGAGCCAGCCGCCGCCGAAGAATTGGCGAACGGGTTGTGCTTGCTGGAGCTGGATGTGCAGGCTTTTGTCGCCTTTGTGGTAGTGGCAGCGGGCGAGCAGGGTGTTTTGGTAAAGCGTGCGGCAAAGGTTTTGCAGGCGCTGCGCGTCTTGCGGCGGGTATTTTTTCAGGTCGTGTTTGATGCCGTGGTGGCGGTGGCGGTAGGCCCAGTTCATTTGGCCGAGCAGTTCTTTGAGCAGCGGGTAGTGTTTGCCGAGCAGGGCGGCGGCTTCGTCATAGTAGCCGCGCATATCCACCGCCGCGTGGTTGAATTGCGGGCTGATGTTTTTGGCGGCGAGCCAGTCGGCCAGCGGCTGGTGTTGTTCTGCGCAGGCGAGGTGGTTGCTTTCGCTCCAGTCTGTGCCATGCAGCGGGTTTTGCGGGGGTGCTTTGGGTTTCGTCGGCCTGTTGGCGGCAGGTGGCGGTTGGCATTCTGGCTGTTTTGTGGCGGGTGCAGTGGCCTCGGCGGGGGTATCGTCGGCAACTTCAATGCCAAAGTGTTCGCATAGCGGCCGCAATCCGCCGTGAAAGCCCTGGGCAACGAAGCGGAATTTCCAGATGCCGTCACGGCGGTAGCAGACGCCGAGGATGAGCGCAGTTTCGCGACGCCCGTCCAGCGTGACCGGGCAATGCAGGACGCGGTCGCCGTCGTCAACGTAGAGCGCCAGTCGGCGGTATTGCGCCAGCGGCAGGTTGGCGGTGCAGGCGATGGTGATGTATTGGATGTCTTCCGGCTGACGCGCGAGGTCAAGGCGGTAGCGGTGTGCGCCGAGGTCGCACACGCTGCCGTCGTCGCTCGTCGGCTGGTTGTAGAAAATCATGTCGCCGTCGCCGCGCACTTTGCCGTTGGCGGCGAGGCGCCAGACGGCGGTGTCCAGGGCGGTATCGCTGTCAATGCGGACGGTGATATTGGTCGTGGTAAGCGCCGCGTTGGCACCGGGGATGAGGGTTTGTTTCATGGGCGGGCAGTTTACATACAGGTTGAGCGCTCAGGTGTATGTATATTCTGACTGGGACGCCACCGGTTGCCCGTCATGTTTCCTGGCGCGTGGGCGCTATTGCGGGCGGATGATTTGTACCGCCGGCGGTTTGTTGTCGCTAGGCGCAGGTTGCGGGGGCTGGCTGGCGTCCAGCGGCGCGGGTTTGTCGCTGCTGTCGCTGACATCCACCGCGCTGTCGCCCGGTGCGGGGTCGCTGTCTTCGCTGTTTTCTGGCGTGGCGGGGGCGGTGTCAGCCGCGGGCGGAGTGTCACTGGTGTTTTCGCCACTCTGGTCGCCGTCGGCTTTGGCGCTGTCAGCTTTGGCGGCCTGGTGCATGGTAATCCAGCGGTCGAGTTCGTCGCTGTCGGCGGGCAGGACACGGGTTTCTTCGCCGTCCGGGAAGAACAGCACCGGCAGTTCGGCGCGGTCGGCGTTGTCGCCGATTTCGGCGCGGATGCGTTTTTGTTTGTCAGCGGCGGCTTCGGCACAGCTGTCATCGGGCTTTGCCTCCGAGGCGAGGCCGTAGAGGAGGTAGTCGCGCAGCGCTTCGTTCGGGTTGTGGTGGCAGCGGATGGCGATGGCGCGCTGCGTGCCGCTTTCGTCCGGGGTGTAGAGGTAGCGGTAGAGGGTGACGTCGCTCAGGCTGCCGATTTGTTCTTCGAGGGTTTTGCACATGCTGCAATCGGGCGCGGTCATGATCCACAGGCGGCGTTTGCCATCGCCCTTGGTTTCTTTCAGAGCGAGTTCGCTGGCAAGGGCGGCAAACTGGCCGTCGCCCGCTTTTTTGCCGGGTTTGGCGGGCGGGTCGTCGGCGCTTTTTGCGGTGGGCGCGGGGTCGGCGGTGTTGGCAAGGCCTTTGGCAGCGGCAAGCGCGTCGCGGCGTTCGCGGCTGATGTTGAGCGCGTCTGGCACGGCGATGATGTCCGCCTGGAAGATGTAGCCGCCGTCTTTGCTGACGTAGAGGATTTCG
>CAURAS010000157.1:0-4476 GCA_963522865.1 uncultured Cardiobacterium sp. | reverse complement strand
CCACCCCGAACCGCCCCTACCAAATTGCCGCCTGGCACCACGCCATGCGCGCCCTGCACCAATACCCGCGCGACATCTACGCCCCCTGCGGCGTTTACTGCCACGCAACTGACGACAGCGAACACCGCCGCCAACAAGCCATCCTCGACGCCGCACTGCTCAGCGACGCCGAACTACAAGGCGACGCCGCCACCCTCTACTACCCGCGCGGCGGCGTCATCCGCCTGCCCGCGCTGCTCGCCGCGCTCACCGACCATCCCGATATTGAGCAGCGGCAAGCAACGCTGACCGACCTGCGCGGCCTCGACGAATACGCCGCCATCATCCATTGCTGCGGCTGGCAAACCGCGCTCATCCCCGAAGCCGCGCTGCATCACGCCATCCGCCCGGTGCGCGGCCAGGGCAGCCGCTTTGCCAGCGACACCGTGCCGGAAGCCATCCATTGCGGCGCGCGCACCCTCATCCCCGACGGCAACCGCATCTACAGCGGCGCCAGCTTCGGCGCGAATGACCATGACCTTGCCCCGCGCGATGCCGACGATGATATCAACCGCGACGCCATCCGCGCCCGCCATCCCGGTGCAGAATTGCACTTTTATGACCACTACATTGGCATCCGGGGCGCGAGCCGCGACTACATGCCGCTGGTCGGCGCCATACCCGACGCCCGCGACGTCGCCGCGACATACGGCGACCTGCGCCGCGACGCAGGCCTTGCCATCGCGCGCGACATCGCCCACCACCCGCGCCACTACATGCACCAAGGCCTCGGCAGCAAAGGCTGCACCCAGGCATGGCTGAACGCCGACATCCTCACCGCCATCCTCAACGCCACGCCCATCCCGCTGCCTGCCGCCCAACTGGAACGCCTCGCCCCCGCCCGCTACCTCATCCGCGCGCTGAAACGCGGGCAGCTTTGACCGTATTTATACATACACCTGAGCACTCAAGGTGTATGTAAACGAAACACCCCCACCGGAATCCGCCATGAAAAAAATCCTGCCCCTCCTCGCCCTCGCCAGCGTAGCCGCACCCGCCGCGGAAAACCCCTTCCCCGACCTCGCAGAAGTCGCTGCCGACTCCCATGCCGAAGTTGCCAACTGCATCGAATACCAAAACCTGGTGCTATTGCCCGCCTACACCGTTGTCGCCCGTCACTACTACCTCGCGCCGAACCACAGCTGGGTCACCTACGCCAAACAGGGCGACCGCGCTGCGCATGCCTGGCACGGCCGGCGACAGGTCGTCAGCGGGCGGAAAGCCGGCATTGACCTCATCGAACTCTGGGCAGACCGCGACAACCTTACCGCCGCCGCGCTCGTCATAAGCGAAGCCCCGGTGGATAACCAGGGCAACCACCTCCTCGCCTGGTTGGAACTCCTGCCCACGCAAGTCCGGCAAGACCGCAGCGCCACCCTGCGAATCATGACGCAGGCACTGCGCCAGGGCGACAGCGCGCGCCTGGCAGCACTCATGCACGTCCCCGACGACGTCATTCACAAAACCGCCTGGCGCGAAGCACTGCAACCCTGCCTGCACGCACACCTGCCGCAAATCCGCGCCAGCCACCCGCAGCGCCGTGGCATCAAAATCCGGATGAACGTGGACGGCAAAAAGCGCAGCCTTACCCTACCGCTACAAAAAGATGACGACGGCTACGCCTTCGTCCTCGATACCGCCGCCTTCAGCCAGTGCCAAAACCTGCCCTTATAACCCTCGCGGCTACGGCACGCACCCGTGGCACGTGCGGGCAGCAAATAACCCGCGCAGCGACGACGCCTATAAACCCAACTGCCATTTACCGTTTACATACACTACGAGCGCTCCGCTGTATGTAAATCTCGGCAGAACGGTATGAATTCTGCTTGAAAACTCGCGCAATCCTGCACTTAAACCTAGACCGGAGACCCCCATGCAAACCCCCAAAATCCTGCTTGCCACGGCCATTTTCGCCACGCTCACTGCCTGCGGTGGCGCGGGCAGCGATACCCTGCCCACGGACAAAGATCTCGCCGTGCAGAACCAGCCGTTGCCAGCCGCGCCCAAAGTACCGCTGACTGCGGAAGAACAAGCCGCCTTTGCCGCCAAAAAAGTATTCTCCATCGAGAGCGATTACGGTGTGAGCCGCCTGATTGTGAACGGCCAGACAGTAGCAGAATCAGACGGCAAAACGGACAAACGCGATTTTCGCAGCCTACCCGCGGGCTTCGTTACCCTACCCAGCACATACACCGAACCCGGCAACTCTATGCGCACCATCTACCGCAGCCTCCAGGGATTTCGCAGCGGCGTCGCCATCAACTACAAAGCCAAGAACCACCGAATGGAAAGCTACGATATTTATGGCGTGAAGCTGCCTGCCAGCGAACTGCCCACCCGTGGCAAAGCGCGCTACAGTGGCATCATCTTTGACCACGGCGAACGCGGCACATTCACCTATGAAATCGATTTCAACGCGCAAACGGGTGAAGGGAAAATCGAAGGACTCAACCCTGCCTACGGCACAATTCGCCTGCGCCAAGCCGATTTTGCAGGCAACAACGAAAACCGCTCCCTCATCAACGGTGATGCCAGTGCCGCCCAGGGGCAATCCATGGGCTATAGCATCTGGCTTGCCGGACAGGGCGCGGAAGAAGTGGTTGGCTTTTTACGTGACAGCAGTGATGAACCCCTGGCTGGCTTCCTCGGCGAGCGCGACGCCATCAGCCAGTAATCCTTTCTTCACTCATAAAAAAACGCCGGACTGCCGGCGTTTTTCTTTGGATTGCTATACATACACCTGAGCGCTCGATGTGTATGTAAATAGGAAGGTCATTCCGGTGATTGCAGGCGCAACACGCCCCCTTCCTGATGCCAGCGGAAATGGCGCAAAACCTGCATCCCCAGCAGCACCTCATCATCCATCTGCGGCATGATGAAAGCCGGCACTGCTGCAAACTCCCAACCGCCAAAGGCAAGCGTGTCCAGCCGCGCCAGTTGCGCCTCGGTCACGCCGTTGGCGGTGCTAACCTGCCCGGAACCGCGTCCGCTCACGCCCAGACGCCGCGCCAGCGCTTCGCTCAGGGCGACACCGCTCGCGCCGGTATCGAGCATGAACACCACCGGTTCGCCGTTAATCGTGCCGGGCGTGCGGAAATGGCCGTCGGCGGAAGCTTTCAGCGCCAGGCCGTCGGCGGCAGCGGTCGCGTCGCGGTTCGGCAAATAGGCGTCCTGCTCGTAGCGCTGGTAAAAATAGAAAAAAAGAAAGGCGAAGAGGAAAAACACGATTAGCGCGAAGGCCGTCGCATAACGCCGCCCCACGGGTTCCGTTTGCATAAATTCTCCCAAACATGACATGATGACCGCCCACTTTCACCCACACAGGAGCCTCGCATGGACTTCAACAGCATTCTAAACCAGGTACTCGGCGGCGGTCAGCAAATCGCGCGGCAGCGCGCAAACGGCGGCACGCTCGGCAATATCCTCGGCAACATCAATAACGATACCCTGAAAGGCTTTGGCGGCGGCGTCGCCGCGACCGGGCTGCTGTCGCTGCTGATGGGCAAAAAAGGTTTTGGCAGCAATGCGCTGCAACTCGGCTCCATGGCCGCCCTCGGCGCGCTTGCCTATAACGCCTGGAAAAATTACCAGGGCGGACAGGCCGCAAACGCCGCGCCAGGGCAGTTCATCCCGGCAGAACAGCGCACACAGGCGCAAACCGCACAGGCGAGCGAGCTGACCATCAAGGCGATGATTGCCGCCGCGGCGGCAGACGGCCGCATTGACACCGCCGAAAGCAGCGCCATCCTCGCGCAAATCGGCACGGAAAACGCCGAAGCGCGTGCCTGGCTGGAGCAGCAAATCCACAATCCGCCGACGCCGCAAAGCCTCGCCGCCGAGGTGGGCAACGATCCGGCGCTGGCGGCGGAAATTTATCTCGCCTCGCGCATTGTCTGCGGCGACCTGGAGCGCAAGGAAATCGTCTATCTGCATGAGCTTGCCGAAGCGCTACATCTTGATGATGCGCTGGTGGAAAAACTGGAGCGCCAGGCCGGCTTTTAAGGCGAAAAAGCCTTTGCCCGCGCGCAGGGCTTCCAGTACAATGCGCCGCCACACTGCTCGTAGCTCAGCTGGATAGAGCGTTGCCCTCCGGAGGCAAAGGTCGGGGGTTCGAATCCCTTCGAGCAGGCCAATCTCCTTGTTGTAAAGACATTCAGCCCGCTGCAAAGCGGGTTCTTTTTTTGCCCGTTATATAGCGGCAACCCCGTGTTTGTTCAGAACGCCCCTCTCCTACAGGGCGAAGCCCGCAGCGGACAGGTTTCTACGCAAAATACGGATGGATGCATTTTGCGTGGGGCCCGGGGGAGGGCGCATATCAATGGCTTGCCTCGCTGCAGTTCGCTACGCGGACACGCTAAACAGGTTTATCTCAAATGTATTCCAGGCGTATAGGACAAAATGGAGGCTAAAAAACGCTGTAAGCCTTATGCTGCAAGG
>CAURAS010000156.1:0-4498 GCA_963522865.1 uncultured Cardiobacterium sp. | reverse complement strand
GCGTCAAACTGGAGTTTGGAGAGGCGGTAGCTTTCCTGGCGGCTGTGCAGGACTTCGTCCGCCAGTTTCATTTGCGCTTCGGCGATGCGTGCCTGGTAGTAGGTTTTGGCGACGGCGGCGATGATGCTGAGGGTTGCGGCGTCGCGCGCTTCGAAGGTGGCGAGGTAGCGGTTCAGCGCCTGGTCGTTCATGGATTTGACGCGGCCGAAGAAGTCGAGTTCGAAGCCGGCGCTGGCGAGGCCAAGGTTGTGCACGGTGCCGACGCGCGCTTTGCCAGTGCCGGTGAGGTCGCGCGCGGTACGGCTGCGGTTGATGCTGCCGTTGGCGGCGACGGTCGGCAGGTAGTCGGTTTGTTGGATGCCGTATTGTGCCTGGGCGATTTCGATGTTGAGCGCGGCTTTTTTCAGGTCATGGTTGTGGGCAAGCGCTTCTTCGATGAGTTTTTGCAGTTGCGGGTCGCGGAAGTATTCGCGCCAGCCGGTCTCGGCGGCGGTTTGGCCGCTGGCGTGGCCTTGTTCGTCAATGGCGACTTCCATCCAGTTTTGCGGCAGGGCGGTTTCGGGCTGTTGGTAGCTCGGGGCGAGGCTGCATCCCGCCAACATGAGGGCAAGCGGGATGGGTTTGAGCAGGTGTTTCATGGGGCTCTCCTTTAGTAGGGCTGGTCTTCGGGGCGGGCGTATTTGTCGTGTACGCCGAGTTTGCCCGGGAAGAGTTTGCGCACGATGACGAAGAAGATGGGGATCATCACCAGGCCGAGGAAGGTGCCGACGCTCATGCCCCAGAAGACGGTGGTGCCGATGGCGCGCTGGCTCGCCGAACTCGCGCCGCTGGCGCGGTAGAGCGGGACGACGCCGAGGATGAAGGCGAGCGAGGTCATGACGATCGGGCGGAAGCGCAGGTGGGCAGCGGCGAGCGCAGCCTGGATGCGGGTTCTGCCGCCTTCTTGCAGGTCTTTGGCGAATTCGATGATGAGGATGGCGTTTTTCGCGGTCAGCCCCATCACGGTAACAAGGCCGATGGCAAAGTAGGTGTCGTTGCTGAAGGTTTCGGCGTTGCGCGCGGCTTGTGGCCCGCCGAACATCGCGGCCATGAATTGGTTGAACCAGCTTCTGCCCATGACCCCGGCGGAGACGCCGAAGAAGCCGAGCGGCAGGACGAGCAGCACCGCGAACGGAATCGACCAGCTTTCGTAAAGGGCGGCCAGGCAGAGGAAGACTGCGAGGGCGCTGAAGCTGTACACGTACAGTCTTTGGTTACCGGCGCGTTCTTGTTCGAGCGAGAGGCCGGACCATTCGATGCCGAAGCCCGGTGGCAGTTGTGCCGAGAGTTCTTGCATGGTTTGTCGGGCATCGCCCGCGCTTTTGCCCGCTGCAGCGCTGCCGCCAACTTTCATCGCCGGGTAGCCGTTGTAGCGCACTGCTTGCATTTGGCCGTTTTCCCAGCTGAGGCTGGCGATGCTGCCCAGCGGTACTTGGCCACCGCTGCGGTTGGGGATGTTCAGCGCCAACAAATCCTGCGGCTGCATGCGCGCGGCGGCGTCGGATTGGACGGTAACCCGTTGCAGACGGCCTTTGTTGGGGAAGTCGTTGATGTAGGCGGAGCCGAAGTTGGTGCCGATGGTGCTGGCGATGGAGGTGATGTCCACGCCTTGCGCGTAGGCAGCGTCGCGGTTGATGTCGAGGCGCAGTTGTGGCGCGTCTTCCATGCCGTCCGGGCGGACCTGGGTGACTTGGTCGGGCTTTTGTGCCGCCATGCCGAGCAGCTGGTTACGCGCGGCAAGCAGCGCGTCGTGACCGGCGTTGCCACGGTCTTCCAGGACCAGTTCAAAACCGTTGGCGTTCCCCAGGCCCTGTATGGGTGGCGGGCTCAAGGCAAAGATGGTGGCGTCGCTGATGCCCATGAACATGCCGATGAGGCGGCCGCCCAAGGCACTGGCGCTTTGGTTGGGTTTGGGGCGCTCTTTCCAGTCTTTCAGGGTGATGAAGGAGAGGCCCATGTTCTGCCCCTGACCGCTGAAGCTGAAGCCCTGGACGGCGACGACGTTTTCGACTTCCGGCTGTTGTTTCAGGATGGCTTCCATCTCTTTGATTTTGTCGATGGTGCGTTCGGCGGTCGCGCCCGCAGGCAGCTGGATGCTGGCGATAACGTAGCCTTGGTCTTCGTTGGGGAGGAAGTCGGTCGGCAGGCGATTGTAGATGTACACCGCGCCGGCGGTGACGGCGAGGTAAACGACGAACATCGCGTAGCTGATGCGGATGAATTTGGCGACGGTGGCTTCGTAGGCATGGGTGAAGAATTTGACCATGCGGTTGAACCAGCCGAAGAAGCCGCGTTTTTCGTGGTGGTCGTCGCGTACCGGTTTGAGGATGGTGGCGCAGAGTGCGGGGGTGAGCGTCAGCGCCAGAAAGCCGGAGAAGCCGATGGAGCTCGCCATGACGAGGGCGAACTGGCGGAAGATGTTGCCCGTCGCGCCGCTGAAGAAGGACATCGGCACGAAGACGACGATGTTCACCAGGGTGATGCCGACGATAGCGCTCGAGATTTGCCCCATGCTTTTGCGCGTCGCCTGGTAGGGGGTGAGGCGCTCTTCGGCCATCAGGCGTTCGACGTTTTCGACGACGACGATGGCGTCATCCACCACAATCCCGATAACCAGCACCATCGCGAACATGGTCAGCACGTTTATCGACATGCCGAGCGGGCTCATCAGCGCGACCGCGCCCAGAAGCGAGATGGGGACGACGATGGCGGGGATGAGGGTGTAGCGCAGGTTTTGCAGGAAGAGGAACATCACCACGAAGACGAGTGCCAACGCTTCCAGCAGGGTGTGCAGTACCTGGTTGATGGAGAGGTTGACGAAGGTGGAGCTGTCATACGGCGTGGACCAGGTCATGCCTTCCGGGAAGTATTGCGCCAGTTCGCCCATGCGCGCCTTGACCGCCTTGGCGACAGCGACGGCGTTACCGTCGTTGGCGAGCTGTACGGCGAGACCGGTACTGGCCTGTCCGTTTAAGCGGAGCGAGGTCGCGTAGGTTTGCTGGCCGATTTCGATGCGGGCGACGTCTTTCAGGCGGACGGTGGCGCCGCCTTCGGTGCTTTTTAGGACGATGTTTTCAAATTGGGCGACGTCGGTGAGTTGGCCGGGAACGTTGATGGTGGCGGAGAAGGTTTGCCCTGCGACCGCAGGCAGGGCGCCGATGCTGCCCGCCGGGATTTGCCGGTTCTGCGCGGCAATCGCGGCGGAGACGTCAGCGGCGGTCAGGTCGTAACCGCGCAGTTTTTCTGGGCTGAGCCAGATGCGCATTGAGGCTTCGGAGCCGAATTGTTGCACGCCGCCGACGCCATTGATGCGTTGCAGTTCGGGGATGACGTTGCGCACCGCATAGTCGCTCGCGTCTTCTACCGTGAGACCGGAAGTGTCCTTGACGCTAAGCGCGACCACCATGAGGAAGCCGGTCGAGGATTTGGAGACGGTGATGCCGTTTTGCGTGACGGATCCGGGCAGGCGCGAGGTGACTTTGGAGAGGTTGTTCTGCACGTTCACCTGGGCGATGTCTTCGTTGGTGCCCGATTTGAACGTCAGCGCCAACGAGCCGGTGCCGTTGGCCATCGCGGTCGCGGTCATATAGTCGAGGCCATCAATGCCGTTCATCTCGCGCTCAATGACCGACAGCACCGATTCTTCGATGGTGGTGGCGCTCGCACCGGGATAGGCAACGTTCAGGGTAATGGTTGGCGCGCCAACGCTGGGATACTGCTCCACCGGCAGGCGGTAGAGCGAAAGCAGGCCGCCGAGGACGATAAAAATCGCGACGACCCAGGCAAAGACCGGACGGTCAATAAAAAATCTGGACATGCTTCCCCCGGATTAGCGCGCGGTGGCAGGTTTGGCCGCATCAGCAGGCTTGCCGTCAGCCGCTTTGGCGGGCGCGGCGGTTTGTGCGGCCGGCTGGCCGTCGGCATTGACCACCACCGGCGTGATATGCGTCGCGCCGCCCATCAACTGCGACAGGGTGTCAATCATCACCCGCTCGCCCGGCTTGAGGCCATCGGTAATAATCCATTGATTCTTCTGCGAACCGGCAATCTTCACCTCGCGCGGCGCGAATGAGCCGTCTTCAGCGACGACGCGCAGGGTGTCAGTCTTGCCACGGGTGACGGCACTTTGCGGCACGAGGTAGGCGTTATGGAACTGGCTTTGCGGAATGTCGGCGCGCACGTACAAGCCCGGCAGCAAGAGGCCGTCCGGGTTCGGCACTTCGGCGCGCAGCAACAGCTCGCCGGTGCTGGCATCGACCGTCTGGTCGGCGAAAAGCAGGCGTCCCTTGTGCGGGTAGGGCGTGCCGTCATCCAGCGTGACCTGCACCGCGAAATCGACGCCCTTGAGACCGCCGGACTGGAATTCCTTTTTAATGCGCATCAGGTTGGCGGCGGACTGGGTGATGTTCACATAAAGCGGGTCAAGCTGCTGAATCTTCGCCATATTGGCGGTGCTGCC
>CAURAS010000155.1:0-4503 GCA_963522865.1 uncultured Cardiobacterium sp. | reverse complement strand
GCGCCAAGGAAGTGACGGAAGGCGGCAAGGCAACTTATACGGTCAGCCTCGATCATCGCGCGCTGCCGCAAGCAAATTCTGCCGCCGAGCTCTTGCACAATCTGCAAAGCCACAAGGGCATTCTCTTTGGCCAGCAGCGCGGGCTGGATGTGGCGTTTTCGCCAGAGAACAGCGAGGGGCATCATTCGGATGTGTACGCCCTCACCAGCCATTATCCGTCCATCATTGGCCTGGGCATGATGGAGCCGCCGATGGTGCGCGGCCTGTCCAATGAGGAAAACGGCAAGCGCATGGGCGAGGCCATCAAGAAGATTGATGGCGTCGGTGGTATCGCGCAGTTGTCCGCTTTCTGGGATATGCCCGGCGGCGAGACTGACCGCACCAAGGTGGATTTGAAGCGTCTCTTGCCCGGCGGCGACCAGCATGCGGAGTTGAACGGCTGGCTCGATGCCATTGTCGAGACTGGCAAGCACGCGGTGCGCGATGACGGCACGAAAATTCCGTTTATTTTCCGTCCGCTGCACGAGGCGAACGGTGAATGGGCGTGGTGGTATTACGAGCGCGGCGGCGCCGAGACGTACAAGGAGCTGTTCCGCTATGTCGTCAGTTATTTGAAAGAGCACGGGCTGGACGGACAGTTCCTCACCGCCTTCGCGCCGAACGGCAACTTCAACGGCGACGAAAGCCGCTACAAGCTGCTCTATCCGGGCGACGACGTCGTTGATGTGCTCAGCATGGATTCTTACGACACCAACAACGCCCTGCGCGCCAAGGACAAATGGGCGGGCGAACTGGTGGAAGACATGGCGATGCTGGCGCGCATGGCAGAAGCGCGCGGCAAGCTGGCGGCGGTCGCCGAATTTGGCCGTGAGGGCGACAAGGTCATCCACCCCGACAGCAACAAGGATCTCACCTGGTACACCGACGTGCTGGAAGCGATCAAGGCCAACCCGGACGCGGCGAAAGTCGCCTACATGATGACCTGGGCGAACTTTGGCGGCAGCCCGGTGTTCTCCGCCTTCACCCCGTGGCCGGGGCATGAAATGGCGGACAATTTCCGCGAGTTCGTCAAACAGATGACGATGACGCGCAACGCCGAGCGCGACATCACCGTGGACGTTACCATCGAACACGGTACCACCGACGACGGCGACATCAAAACCACCACGCATACCGTCACCATCCCGAAAGGGCAGAACAACGCGACCTTCACCGTCGATGCCGTCGCCGACGGCAAACAAGAGGGCGACGAGCACTACACCGTGCGCATCAGCAAGGCGCAGGGCGGGCAGATAGAGGCGGGCAAAGACAGCGTCACCACCACCATTCACGACGAAGGCAGCGCGCCGCCCGCCAACCACGCCGGCACAGTCACCATCAGCGGCGAAGCAAAAGAAGACACCTCGCTTACCGCAACCGTTGCCGACGAAGACGGCGTGCCGAACGGCGTCGCCTACCAATGGCTGCGCGACGGCAAACCGATTGACGGCGCGCACCAAAAAACCTACGTACTGCGCCCCGATGACGTCGGCCACAAAATCAGCGTGCGCGCGACCTACCAAGACAACGCCGCGCATGACGAAGCACCGACCAGCAGCGAGACCGACGCGGTCGTCGCCAAACAGGCGCAACCGCAGCAGAACCACGCGGGCACGGTCAGCATCAACGGTACGCTGAAAGTGGGCGAAACCCTCACCGCCGCGGTTGCCGACGAAGATGGCGTACCGAAAGACGTGCAGTACCAGTGGCTGCGCGACGGCCAGCCGATCAGCGGCGGCACGGGTGAGCGTTACCAGCTCACCGCGGACGACGCCGGGCACAAAATCAGCGTGCAGGCGTTCTATCAAGACAAAGCGCAGCACAACGAAAGCCCGGTGAGCGCACAGAGCGAAGTGCCAAAAGACGCGACCCCGCCGACCGGCAACTTCCATGACGACTTCTCCGCCTACCCGACCGGCAGCGAATACGCGCAGGGTACGACCTTCGGCCAGTGGAACGTGGTGCAGAGCGGCTACGGCCACGTGAAAATCGTCGATAACGGCGGCGGCAACAACGCGCTGGAACTGAAGCCGAAAGCACAAAGCGGACAAACGGCGACCTCATCGACCGAAGTCATCGGCCCGCAGCACGGCGACGAATTCACCTTCAGCGGCACCATTTCCACTCCGGAACAACTGCGCCAAGGCGCGACCCCGAACGCCTGGGAAACCGCCTGGCTCGTCTGGAACTACACCGACAACGACCACTTCTACTACTTCGTGCCGCGCGCCAACGGCTGGGAGCTGGGCAAACGCGACCCCGCCTACGCCGGCGGACAGCGCTTCCTTGCCACCGGTAGCGAAGGCTGGCCGCTTGCCGACAGCAAACAGTTCACCATCAGCAAGCAGGGCGGCACCATCGAAGTCAAAATCAACGGCAAAGTGATTGCCACCGTTACCGACGACGACCAGCCCTACAACGGCAATGGCCGCATCGGCATCTACAGCGAAGACGCGCGCGTGCTGGCCGATGACATCGACCTCAGCGGCAAGGCGACCATCGAAGGCACGACGAACCACCTCGGCAGCATCAAGCTCGATTCAAGCGGCAACACCTTCACCGCTATCGTCGAGGATAAAGACGAAATCGTCGGAACCATTACCTACCAATGGTACTCGCGCGGACAGCCCATCGCGGGCGCGACCGGACAAAGCTACACCCTGAAGGATGGCGACAAAGAAATCACCGTGCGCGCGACCTACACCGACAAAAACGGCCACGTCGAAAGCGTCCTCAGCCCGCTCGCGGCAGGCGACAACCACCCCGGCAGCGTCACCCTCGCAGGCGAGGCAAAAGTGGGGGCGACACTCACCGCAAACGTCAGCGACGCTGACGGCGTCCCCGCCGACGTGCAGTACACCTGGCTGCGCGACGGCAGTCCGATTACGGGCGCAAGCGGCAACACCTACATCCTGCAAGCCGCCGACATCGGCCACAAAATCAGCGTGCAGGCGTACTACAAAGACAGCGCCGGCCACGAAGAAAACCACGTCATCAGCGCACCGACGGCATCCGTAACCGACGGTGCCACCCCGCCGCCCGCCGCCGACCCGCACGCGGGCGCGATAACCGTCAGCGGCGCGGCGAAAGTCGGCGCGGTGTTGACCACAGCCATCACCGATGCCGACGGTGTACCGAAAACCGGCATCCATTACCAATGGTATGCCGACGGCAAAGCCATTGACGGCGCGACGCACGAGGTCTATCGCATCCGTCCCGATGACATCGGCAAGCACATCAGCGTGCAGGCAAGCTACACCGACAACGGCGGCCATGCAGAAACCACCAACACCGCCGCTGTTGCGCAAAATGTAGCCGACAACCCGGCGACACAAAGCGCACACGGCCACAAACTCTACGCGCATGAGGAGTTTGGCAAATACATCGACGCGCGCGACTTTGGCGTCAATCCGGCGAATGCCGACAACACCGCCGCGCTCAAGGCAGCGCTCAAAGCCGCGGACGACGAAGGCGCGGCGCTCTACCTCGGCGCAGGCACGCTCAAACTGCACGAACAAATCCGCATCGGCGCCGACGTACACGACAAAAGCGGCAAACTCATCCAGGAAGGCTACGAAAACGTGCGCGCCATCTTCGGCGCGGGCGCGGGCGAGACCCATCTCACCTTTGACTGGCAACAAACCGAAGGCGAGCGCTTCTACCCACGGGCGAAAGACGACCGCTTCAACCCCTGGAACAACCGCACCAACGTCAACCCCTATGCAGCAATCCTGATAGACGGCGTCAACGGCAAAAGCGTGGCCGACCTCAGCCTCGAATACCAGCACAAAACCGCGGAAGACTTCTACCAAAAAACCAAAAGCTACTTCGGCCTGATTAACGGCATCATCGTCAACGACGCCGACCACACCAAAATCGACACCGTAGAAGTCTCCGGGGCGAACCGTGCCGGCGTTTACTTCACCTCCACCCTGGCAGAAACCAGCGGCGCGCGCGACAAACTGAAAACCCACCAAATCAGCGAGGCAGACGTCCCCACCGGCGACAACAACCAACTCATCTACAGCAACCTGCATCACAACCGCGTGGCAGGCGCGCTCGTCGCCTACCAAAAAAACTTCACCGCCGACAGCAACCACCTCGCCTGGAACGGCCACGAAGCCGACGGCGGCACCGGCTACGGCATCGCCAGCATGGCGGGCAGCTACGGCTTCGGCATCACTTACAGCCGCAACACCACCGACCACAACTACCGCAAAGGGCTGGACATCCATGACGGCAACCACATCACCATCGAAGACAACACCCTAAACGGTGACCGCCTGCATGGCATCGTCGCCTATAACCGCCAATACACCATGGACGACGTCACCATCCGCCGCAACCACATCACCGCCGATCCGAACTTCCGCCTCGCCGAAGACGACGGCGATGAAATAGCAGGAGGTACACCCAACTACCACCTCTACAGCGGCATACAAATACAGACCAACACCCAGCCCC
>CAURAS010000154.1:0-4504 GCA_963522865.1 uncultured Cardiobacterium sp. | reverse complement strand
AAAAAAGCCCGCTATAATGCGCGCCTCATCAACGCGGGAATAGCTCAGTGGTAGAGCACAACCTTGCCAAGGTTGGGGTCGCGAGTTCGAATCTCGTTTCCCGCTCCAAATTCCTTAGAGCCTCTAATTGAGGCTCTTCTAATTTCTAAGGCTGGGTAGCAAAGTGGTTATGCAGCGGATTGCAAATCCGTGGACGCCGGTTCGATTCCGACCCCAGCCTCCAATCAAACCTATCAGCGCCTATCAGGCGCTTTCTTTTTGTCTGAAATAACCTGGGGTTAAACCCATTTCCAGCCCTCTACAGCTATCAGGGGAAACCACCGCATACCAACATTTTTGTTGGCATTTTTGTTGGTACTTTTTAAGCTGCCCGCAAAAAATACCAACAAGGCGGAAAAATGGGCAAACTGACCGACACAAAATGTCGCAATGCGGGCGAAGGCAAGCACGCCGACGGCGGCGGCCTCTATCTGCACGTTACCGCCAAGGGGCGATACTGGCGCGCCGCCTACCGCTTCGACGGCAAACAGAAGACGGCCAGCTTTGGCGTCTATCCCGCCACCACCCTGAAAGATGCCCGCCTCGCCCATGCCGCCTTCAAAGCACAACTGAAAGCAGGCATCGACCCCAACGCCCACAAGAAGGAAGCGAAGGCTGCGGCCAAGGAAGACGCCCGCCTAGCAGACGGAACCAGCTTGCACATCTTCGCCAACCTCGCCGCCGACTGGCTGAACGAGAAACAGGACTGCGCCCCGGCCACGCTGAAACGCCACGGCCTCATTCTGAAAAACACATCCTGCCCGCCTTTGGCCAGCGGCAAAGCGAGACCATCACCGCGCTGGAAGTACGCGACCACATCCGCCAAATAGCAGAAACTCGACGGGAGACCGCCAGCAAAACCCTTGCCCTCATCAAAGAAATCCTGCGCCACGGCGTCACCATCGGCCTGCTCCAGTACAACGTGGCGCGTGAACTGACCGCTCCCACCGTGGCCGCCAACCCGATGCGCCACCTTCTCACCCCGGAAGACATCGGCGCCGCCCTGCTCGCCATCGAACGCCTGCCCGCGACGGGAGAATCGCCTGTTATGCGCACTATTCCCTCTCCTCGGACGTCATCGCCAAGTATGCCGACGGCAATACATCTGCGACGTCTATTATGAACAGGCTGCCGCCCACCGCGACGACGCATGCTGTCGCGCCCGCGCCACAAAACCCTTGCCCGTGCGCGACCCGCTCCCTATAATCCGCGCCGTTTTTTCACCCACTAACCGCAAGGAGGTTCCCATGATGCCCATCATCCGCACGCACATCACCCCTTGCAATCACCGCGCCTAAGCGGCTTTCTATCCCCCCAGAACCCTGTAGGGTGGGGCTTGCCCCACCGCCAACATCCGCATCGCGGTGCGCCCGTCGCGGCAGGTTCTGTAGAAGGTATCAACCGCCCCGCCTGCGTGATTGCATTTCCCGGACACAGCATCGCTGCGTCCGCAATTTGTCTTTCATTCAGGAAACACAATGGGCAACTCTACCCCCGTGGTCATCATTGCCGACCACAAAACCACCCCCGAAGGCAGCGCCATCCAGCAATTTGAGTGCGTTGCCGCCCTCGACCACATCCACGCCGCTGCTGCCATGCCCGACCTGCATCCCGGTCGCGGTTATCCGGTCGGTGCGGCCTTTTTTAGCGAAAGCCACCTCTACCCGGCGCTGATTGGCAGCGACATCGGCTGCGGCATGGCGCTGTGGCAGACCGACCTTGCCGCACGCAAACACAGCGCCGACAAGCTCTTGCGCCGCATCGGCGATTTGGAAAGCCCGCTCGGCGACGACTGGCAGGACGCAATCGCCGATATGCTCGGCACCGATGACATCCCCTTCCGCCACGCGCTCGGCACCATCGGCGGCGGCAACCACTTCGCGGAAATCCAGCGCGTTGATGCGGTGCTGGCGCCTGAGCATCTGCCGCCGGATTTTGACGCCGACGCGCTTTACCTCTTTATCCACAGCGGTTCGCGCGGCTACGGCGGCGCCATCCTGCGCGCCCACATCGAGCGCCACGGCCACGCACCGCTCGCCGCAAACAGCGCCGAAGCGGCGGCCTATCTTGCCGCGCACGATGCCGCCTGCGCTTATGCGGCCACCAACCGCGCCCTCATCGCCGCCCGCCTCGCACAACAACTCGGCGGCGCGCACAACCTCATCAGCGACAGTATCCACAACCAGCTCGTCGCCCGCGCCGATGGCTGGCTGCACCGCAAAGGCGCGGCACCCGCCGATAGCGGCCTCGTCGTCATCGCCGGCTCGCGCGGCAGCCACAGCTACCTTGTCCGCCCGACCGGGCTGGATGCGGGCAATCTCGCCAGCCTCGCGCATGGCGCCGGGCGCAAATGGCAACGCGGTGCCTGCAAGGCGCGGCTCTCGGCGAAATACCGCCCGGCGGAACTGGCGCGCAATCCCTTCGGCGGCCACGTCATCTGCGCCGACAAAACCCTGCTTTACGACGAGGCGCCGCAGGCGTACCGCAACATCGAGCACACCATCGCCGCCTTGGTCGCACATGGCCTCATCGCGCCGGTCGCCCGCCTCACACCGCTCATCACCTACAAAACGCGGGGGGATACCGCATGATTTCCCTACAAATCAGCGCCGCACACGGCGTCCATGCCGTCGTCGTCCAACTGGCGGCAGCGTCGCCATCCAGACTGGCAAGGCAAGCGGCAAAGACGGGCAGCACGTGAACAAAACGCGCAGCGCCGTCTGGTGAGTACCGCTATATTTCTCGCCAATCCGCCGGGTTAGAAAACTTCGCGGGGGAGGAATGCGGCAGTTTACATACACATCGAGCGCTCAGGTGTATGTATAAATCCGGCGGCAGGACGAACACACAAACCGGATACGCTACGGTATCATGCCGCGCCACTTTGCAGCCCAGGAGAATTTATGAATAGCGAGAACCGCGGTGTCCCGCTTTGGATCATCATCACCATCGCCCTTGCCGTGTCGCTGCTGAGCATCAGTGGCTACGACTACCTCAACAAACGCTACGAACGCCAGGCGACGCGCGAAATCGCCGAATGCCACCAGCAAGAAAAAGACAGCGCCGCTGCCGAGGCCGTCCGCAATGAACGCCTGCAACAGGCCATCATCAGTGTCAGTGGTATTCAAACCGGCATTGCCGAATACCTTGCCGACAAAGGGGAAACGCCGCCAAATCTCGAAGCCATCGGCTTCGTCTCCGACTATAGGCCGAGCAACCTGCTGGAAAGCGTCAGCGTCCAGCCGGGCGGCCGTATCGTGCTGCATTTCACCGCCAAGAGCGGTCTTAATGGTGAGGTGAGCCTGCAAGCCGATATCGACAAAGAATACTGGGCCATCCGCGGCTGGGACTGCACCAGCAGCGACTTCCCCAGCATCGCTAACGCCAGGCACGACTGCCGCTATCTCCCGCGCTGAATCCCGTTTACATACACATCGAGCGCTCAGGTGTATGTATAATTTCCCCAACGCCGTTTCCAGCTGACCCGCCATGACTCCCTTCACCTCCGAACAAATCGCCCGCCTCGCCCCCGACGCCGCCTCGCTCAAAGCCGCGAACGGCCTAACCAACCCCGGCAAATGGCCGCTGCTGCACGCGAGCGAACAGGCGCTGTGGGGGCATTGCCAGGGTAGCGGCAAAAATCCCTACCAGACGGCGGTCGATTTGCGTGAACCCGCCTTCAAATGCTCCTGCCCCAGCCGCAAATTCCCCTGCAAACACGGGCTTGCCCTGCTGCTCCTGCACGCGCAGCGCAGCGAACTGTTCACCCCCGGCGAGGCGCCGGACTGGCTCAACAGCTGGCTGGAAAAACGCAGCCAGAATCAGGAAGCCAAAGCCGCCAAGGCGGCGAAAGCCGACGCCGCGCCCGATCCTGCCGCGCAACAAAAACGCCAGGACGCGCGCCGGAAAAAAGCCGCCGCCGGGCTTGCCGACCTGCAACTCTGGCTGGACGACATCCTGCGCAACGGCCTCGTCGCCCTGCGTGGCGCCTTGCGCGAGCGCTGCCGCGACATGGCAAGGCGGATGATTGACGCGCAACTGGGCGGCATCGCCGCTGAACTGCAAGCCATCGGCGAACTGCCCGCAGACGCACAGGAACAATGCTTTTACCGCCTCTCCCGCCTCAACCTGCTCGCGGAAAACTTCGCCCGCCTGGACGAACTGCCGCCGGAAGTGCAGGCGGAAACCAGCGCGCGCCTCGGCTTCCCCGTCGCCAAAGAGACCGTGCTGGCGGGCGCGGCCATCCCCGGCCTGTGGTGGCACATCGGCACCGTTATTAGCGAAATTGACCGCGGCGAGGCGCACGCGCACTGGCTCTACGACGCCGCCAGCCAGCGCTTTGCCTATATTCTCGATTTCATCATCCGCGGCGCGCCGACCGCGCTGCCATCCGTGCTGCACGGCAAAGTGTACGCGGGCGAACTCTGCTACTACCCCGGCATCCACAACCTGCGCGCGCTGGCGA
>CAURAS010000153.1:0-4545 GCA_963522865.1 uncultured Cardiobacterium sp. | reverse complement strand
CGGGATGCGGCTTTCGCTGAGGTGGATGTCGTCGGCTTCGATGGTGTCGCCTTCGACGAAGGTCAGCGCGCGTTCGAGGATGTTTTCGAGTTCGCGCACGTTGCCGGGGAAGGGATAGGCTTCGAGTTTGGCCAGCGCCGCCGGCGAGAGGTGCGCTTCGGGGTAGCCGGCGTCGCGCGCCAGTTTGGCGAGCAGGTGGCGGGAGAGGATGGCGATGTCGCCGTCGCGTTCGCGCAGGGGCGGCATGGTGAGGCCGATGACGTTCAGGCGGTAGTAGAGGTCTTCGCGGAATTTGTTTTCGGCGACGCGGCGCGCGAGGTCGTGGTGGGTGGCGGAGATGATGCGCACGTCCACGGCTTCTTCGCGGTCGCCGCCGATGGGGCGCACGGCGCGCTCCTGGATGGCGCGCAGCAGTTTGACTTGCATGGACAGCGGCAGGTCAGCGACTTCGTCGAGAAACAGTGTGCCGCCGTTGGCGGCAACGAAGAGGCCGTCCTGGTCTTGGTTGGCGCCGGTGAACGCGCCTTTTTTGTAGCCGAAGAATTCGCTTTCGACGAGGTTTTCCGGGATGGCGCCGCAGTTCACCGCGACGAAGGCGCCTTCGCTGCGGTTGCTTTGGTGGTGGATGGAGCGCGCGGCGACTTCTTTCCCGGTGCCGGATTCGCCGTGGATGAAGACGGGCGCCTGCGAGCGCGCGACTTTGCTGATCATGGCGCGTACTTTTTCCATGACTTCGGCGTCGCCGATGAGTTCGTATTTGTTGCGGGAGCGGCCGCCGCCGGTTCCGGCGCTGGTTTTTTTGCCGCCGCTGGTGGTGGCAGGCTCGCCCGCGCCGCTGCTGCTGCTTTCTTTGAGCGCGGCTTTGCAGACGGTGCGTAGTTGTTTGAGGTCGAAGGGTTTGTTGATGAAGTCAAAGGCGCCGCGTTTGAGGGCGGTGATGGCGGTGTCCATGTTGCCGTGCGCGGTAATCATGCACACGGGGGTGCCGGGGTAGTGTTTTTGCACGTGCGAGAGGAAGTCGAGGCCGTCGCCGTCGGGCAGGCGGATGTCGGAGATGATGAAGTTGTAGCGCTCTTCTTTGAGCGCTTTGATGGCGGCACGGATGGTGTAAACGCTGGTGCAGGTGATGTCCTGCCCCATCAGGCTCATTTCGATGAGTTCGCAGATGTCGCGTTCGTCGTCAAGGATTAGCGCTTTGGTCATGGGGGGTTCCTTCTATATTTTGGTGTGGTTATTGAAGATGGATGTCTTCGTTCGGGTCGTCTTCGTTGGCCAGATACCGCTCCATCGTCAGGCGGAAGCAGGCGCCGATTTCTTTGCGCACGTAGACGATTTGTGCCTGGTTGGCAACGCACATTTCGCGCACGAGGTAGAGGCCGAGGCCGGTGCCGTGCCGCTTGCTGAAGAAGGGTTCGAAGATGCGTTCTTCGTCGTCTGCCGCCACGCCCCGGCCGTTGTCCTGGATGTCGATGTAGAGGAAGCGGCCGACGTCGCCGATGCGGGTGCGCACGGTGATTTCGACGTCGTCGCGTCCGGCGTGTTTGACGGCGTTTAGCATCAGGTTGTGCAGGATTTGTTCGAGGTGGCCGGCGTCGAAGAAGACGGCGTATTCTTTGGTGGCGTCTATGTCGCTGCGGATTTTGGCGCGGCTGGTTTCGTCGTTGGTGCGCGCTTCGCTGATGACCGCTTGCAGGAAGGGGTTGAGCGGGATGAGTTTGGTGTTGCGCGGTTTGTCGGAAAAGAGGTTCAGGATGTCGGAGATGATGTTGTTGATGCGCTGGGTGTTGTTGCGGATTTTGTCGGTAAGGAAGTGGACTTTCGGGTCTTCGCTCATTTCTTCCATGAGGTCGGCGGCGCTTTGCACTGAGCTCAACGGGTTACGGATTTCGTGGGCGATGCCGGCGGTGAGGCGGCCAAGCGAGGCGAGCCGCGTTTCGCGCACCCGCTGGTAGCTTTCGTCGATGCTTTCCAGCATGATGAGGGTGAGCGCCATGTCGTCGTCGGTTTTGAGCGCGTTGAAGGAGAGGCTGTAGCTGCCTTTGCCGATGTCCAGGGTGCGGCTGTCGTTGAAACGCATGTGCTGCCAGCGGCCAAAGCGCTTCGCCAGTTCCGGCAGGAGTTCGCCGAGGTTGCGCGGCACTTTCGCTTTTTCCATCAGGCCGAAGATGGTGCGCGCCTGGCGGTTGAGCGTCAGGATGCTGCTGTCGCTACTGACCACCAACAGGCCGTTTTGCATGTCTTCGATGATGGAGTCGTTCATTTTGCGCAGCTGCTGGGTGTAGTTGCGGCTGAGTTCGGCGTTGATGCGGTTGTCGCGCCCTTGCGTCGAGAGGTAGCTGACCAACATGGCAAGCAGCGCCATGCCGACGGCAATCACCGACGGCTCCAGCCACGACACCGAGTCATGGCCAAGTGCGGTGAGTAGTTGCGAGAAACAGCTACTCCAGGGCATCCCGCTCATTTTCTGCCACGGCACCAGCGGCACCGCCTGCAAAAACGCCGCGACCATCATCCAGATGGCGACCAGCGCCACGCCGTAAACCACACTCTGCCGCACCGTCAGCGTCATCGCCGAGAGCAGCACCGCGTTCAAAATCGAGAGCATCAGCAGGCTGCTGTTATTCAACAGCCCCAGATTGAGGATGAGCAGGCCGAGGACAAAGGCATCGCAGACGGCATTGCTCAAAAAAATCTTTTCCGACACCGGCGTGCGCAGCGAGGCGAGCCAATGCAGCGACATCACCGCCACATACAGCGTAATCAGCGCCGACAGCCAGTTGGTGCCGCCAAGGCCGAACGGCAGCACCTTGCCCGTGCCCCCGCCGGTGAGAATAAAACCGAGCAAAAACAACATAACCACCACGACGCGCACCACATTGAAAACGCGCAACATCGAGGCGCGGTAGAGCACACTCTCCTCGCCGGTAATCTTGATAATCCGCCCCGGATCATGCAGCGGAATCTGAATATCGTCCCTTAACACACCGCCTCCCGCGACAAATCCCCAAAAACCAACTGCGCCCGCGCCAGCGCGACCGTCGCCGCCGTATCGGCGCGCAACACCCGCGGGCCGAGCGACTGCGGCAACCAGCCCGCGTTCACCGCGGCCGCGACCTCATCGGGTGCAAAACCGCCCTCCGGGCCAATCAACACACTCACCGCCTCCGCCGCCTGCCCACTGGCCGCGGGCGCATCATGCGGCGAAAAAATCCAGCGCAGACCGGGCGCGTCCGCCAGCACATCCGCAAAATCGCGCACCGCATCCACCTGCGGCAACGTCGCGCGACCGCACTGCATCGCGCTCGCTATCACAATCCCCTGCCAATGCGCGCGTTTGCGCGAGAGGCGCTCATCGGCGGGCAACGCCTCACTGCGCGCCGTGCGCAGCGGCACAATCCGCTTCGCGCCCAGCTCCACCGCCTTCTGCACCACGCGATCCATCGCCTCGCCCTTAAGCAGCGCGGCGAACAGCACCAGATTGAGCGGCGACTCATTGCCGACCGCCTCGCGCGCCGTAATACGCACCTGCGAGGCGCGGCGGTCGCAGGCGACGAGTTCCGCCGCATAATCAAAACCGTCGCCGTTAAACAGCACCAGCGACGCGCCGACACGCAGCCGCAGCACCGTGCCAACATGACGATGCGCCGACGCATCCAGCGTCACCACCTCGCCCACCGACAGCGGTTGCGACGAAAACAAACGAAACTCACGCATAAAATGACCGAATTGAGAAAGCCCGAAAACCATGATTTAATGCGAACATTCTACCCGAACTGACAAAAATTGACACCCGGAAAACCGCTCCATGAACATCACCAGTTGGAACGTAAACTCGCTCAACGTCCGCCTGCCGCACGTCCTGCAATACCTGCAGGAAACCGCGCCCGACGTCCTCGGCCTGCAAGAACTCAAACAAACCGACGCCGCCATTGATCGCGCCGCGCTAGCCGCCGCGGGCTACCACCTGGAAAGCCACGGACAAAAAACCTACAACGGCGTCGCCCTGCTCGCGCGTGAAGCGCTCACTGACGTGGTGCGCGGCATACCGGGTTATGCCGACGAACAGGCGCGCGCCATCGCGGCAAACGTCGGCGACGTGCGCGTGCTGAACCTCTACGTCCCCAACGGCAAAGCGGTCGGCGACGAAAAATACACCTACAAACTGCACTGGCTGGATGCCGTCACCCGCTACATTGACGACCTGAAGCGCGAACACCCCAAACTCGTCATCATCGGCGACTACAACATCGCCCCCGCCGACCTCGACGTGCACGACCCGGACAAATGGCGCGACAAAATCCTCTGCTCCGCCCCCGAACGGCAGGCGCTCGCCAACCTCCTCGCGCTGGGCTTCAAGGACGCCTACCGCACGCTGCACCCGGACACACAACAATTCAGCTGGTGGGACTACCGCATGGGCGGCCTGCGCAGAAACATCGGCCTGCGCATCGACCTGACACTCACCAGCGACGCGCTTACCCTCGCAGACGCCGGCATCAACACCGCCCCGCGCCACTGGGAGCGCCCCTCCGACCACGCCCCGGC
>CAURAS010000152.1:0-4545 GCA_963522865.1 uncultured Cardiobacterium sp. | reverse complement strand
CCGATGAACGCCACCAACCCTCCCTCGCGCTGGCTGCCGCTTTTGATGGCCATCTCCATCTTCATGCAGATGCTGGACGCTACCATCCTGAACACCGCGCTGCCGACGATTGCCGCCGACCTGCACGTCTCGCCACTGAACATGCAATCGGCGGTCATCTCTTACGCGCTTACCGTCGCCCTGCTCATTCCGGCAAGCGGCTATCTCGCCGACCGCTTCGGTACGAAAAAAACCTTCATCATCGCGCTCGTCGTCTTCATGCTCGGCTCACTCCTCTGTGCGTTTGCCACCAACCTGCCGATGCTCGTCGGCGCGCGCATCATCCAGGGCATGGGCGGCGCCATCATCATGCCGGTGCCGCGCCTTGCGATGCTGAAAGTGTACGAAAAGGCGCAGCTCATCAATGCCATCAACTACGCCCTCATGCCCGCGCTCATCGGCCCCATCCTTGGCCCCATCGTCGGCGGCTACCTCGTGCAATATGCGAGCTGGCACTGGATTTTTCTCATCAACATCCCCTTCGGCATCATCGGCATCCTCTGCGCCATTCCCATCATGCCCGACGTTTACGGCAACGTCGCCCGTTTTGACGGTCGCGGCTTCCTGCTGATTGCCACAACCGCCACCGGACTGACCCTCGCCCTGGAAATCGCGCCGCATGGCGGGGCGAACCTGCCCTGGGCGCTGCTGCTGGGCGTGTTGTCCTGTGCGAGCGGCCTTGCCTACCTGCGCCACGCGCGCCGCAGCGACCATCCGATTTTTCCCATAAACCTCATTCTGGTGCGCACCTTCCGCATCGGTCTTATCGGCAACCTCGTCAGCCGCCTCGGCATCGGCGCCATGCCCTTCCTCCTGCCGCTTCTCTACCAACTCGCCTTCGGCTACAGCGCCAGTCTTTCCGGCTGGCTGATGACCCCGACCGTCGTCGGCGCCATCCTCTCCAAACCCTTCGTCAAACCCGTCATTGACCGCTTCGGCTACCGCCGTACCATCCTCACCAACACCTGCCTGCTCGGCATGCTGATGATGAGTGTCGCCATTCCGCCGCAGCACACCCCGCTCTGGATCTGGGTTACGCTGCTCTTTGTCATCGGCCTGGGCAACTCGCTGCAATTCACCGCGATGAACACCCTCTCCATCGCCGACCTGCGCCCCGACCAAAACAGCAGCGGCAACAGCCTGCTCTCGGTAAACATGCAACTCTCGACCAGCTTCGGCATTGCCATCGGCGCGCTGCTCCTCAAAACCTTCAGCCTGGACGGCATCAGCCACGGCGACCTGCACACCGCCTTCCGCTACACCTTCGTCGCCGTCGGCAGCATCACCTTCGCCTCTGCACTCATCTTCTCCCGCCTGCACGAAAACGACGGCGCGGCGCTGCTTTCGCGCTGAAGCCATTTACATACACCTGAGCGCTCGATGTGTATGTAAACAGCGCATCATCGGGTTTCATTTCGCGCGGCGATGACGATTCTGTTATATTCCCCCGCTTCTTGATATCCAAAATTTTAATGGGGTTTTATGTCCGCTGTGCTTCGTGACCGTTCGGCTTTTTGGGCGACGGGGTTGATGTTGTTCGCCCTCTTTTTTGGCGCGGGAAATTTGATTTTTCCGGCGGCGCTGGGGCAGCAGGCGGGGTCGCATGTTTTTGCCGCGATGTTCGGTTTTTTATTGACTGGCGCCGGGTTGCCGCTGGTCGGGATTATTGCTGTCGCTTATGCGAATACCGCCGACGCGCAGGCGCTCGCCGCGCGGGTCACGCCGCGCTACGGTCTGATTTATACGGTGCTTTTGTATTTGACCATCGGCCCGCTGTTCGCGTTGCCGCGCACGGCGACGGTGTCGTTCGAGATTGGTATCGTCCCGTTTTTGTCCGAGGCGGAACACGGCAGTTTTTTGCCGCTGGCGCTGTTCAGCCTGGCTTTTTTTGCGCTGAGTTATTGGCTGGCGCTGTCGCCGGGGAAATTGGTCAGCCGTATCGGCAAAGTGCTGACGCCGCTGTTGCTCGCCTCCATTGCCATTCTTGTCGGCTATGCGGCGTTCAAGCCGATGGGTGCGCTGCAAACGGCGCAGGGTGGCTATCTGGAGCATCCGGTCGCGACCGGCCTGATTGAGGGGTATCAGACGATGGACGGCCTCGTCTCGCCGGTGTTTGCCATCATCGTCATTGATGCGGTGCGCGCGCTTGGCCTGCACGGACGCCGCCAGGTGCTGCGCATGGTCGCTTTTTCCGGCGGCCTCGCGGTGCTGTGCCTCGCGCTGGTGTACGTGTTCATCGCTTATATGGGCGCGAGCAGCGTCGCCGGCATTGGCTTGCAGGAAAACGGCGCGGCGGTGCTGGCAAAAGTCGCCTTGCATTATTTTGGCGGCGCGGGCAAGGCGCTGCTGGCGATTATCGTCTTCCTCGCCTGCCTCACCACTTCGGTCGGCCTCATCACCGCCTGTGCCGAGTATTTCAACCGCATCCTGCCGCGCGTTTCCTACTTCCAGTTTGCGACGCTCTTTACCGTCATCTCCTGCCTGCTCGCCAACGTCGGCTTAAGCACCATCGTCAAACTCTCGGTGCCGATGCTGATGCTGCTCTACCCGCTGACCATCGCCCTGATTTTGCTTGCCTTCCTGCACCGCCTCTTTGCCGGCAGCCGCATCGTGTATGTGGCGACGATGAGCCTGACCGGCATCGCCGGACTGTTTGACGCGGCGAACATCGCCTTCGACTTCAGTCCCGAAACCGTCGCGCACATCAGCCACTGGCTGCCGTACTACGACATCGGCCTCGGCTGGCTCGTCCCTGGCGCGGTGGGCCTTGCCATCGGCCTGCTCTTGCACCTCGCCGGTGTCCGCCTCGCCACCCCCCCGCAACAACCCGGAGTATAAAAATGACCCGCACCGTCTATATCAACGGCCAATATCTGCCCGAAAACGAAGCGAAAATCTCCATCTTCGACCGCGGCTTCCTCATGGCCGACAGCGTGTACGAAGTCAGCGCCGTCATCGACGGCAAACTGGCCGACAACGCCGCGCACCTGCGCCGCCTCGAACGCAGCCTGCGCGAACTCGCCATGCCGCTGCCCCTGCCGCTCGACGACATCATCGCCGTACAAAAACGCCTCATCGCCGAAAACCACCTGCAAGAAGGCACCGTTTACCTGCACATCACCCGTGGCGAGGCCGACCGCGACTTCCTCTACGACCCCAAACTGCGCCCGAACCTGGTGATGTTCACCCAGGCGCGTAGCATCATCAACAGCCCCGCGGCAGAAAAAGGCCTGCGCGTCATGACCCAGCCGGACATCCGCTGGCAGCGGCGCGATATCAAAACCACGCAACTGCTCGCCCAATCGCTCGCCAAAATGACCGCAGTCGCCGCCGGCTATGACGACACCTGGATGGTGGACGGCGACGGCAACATCACCGAAGGCAGCTCCAACAACGCCTGGATACGCCGCGGACAAACCCTCATCACCCGCCCGGCCACGCACGACATCCTGAACGGCATCACCCGCCAGGCGGCCATCGCCCTCCTCGGCGAATTCGGCATGACGCTCGACGAACGTCCCTTCAGCGTAGAAGAAGCGCGGCAGGCGGACGAAGCCTTCATCAGCGCCGCCGGCTCGTTCATCCTGCCGGTGGTAGCAATTGACGGCCACCGCCTCGGCGACGGCACCCCGGGCGCGTTCACGCAAAAACTGCGCGAGCGCTACATCCAGTTCCTGCGCGAGACGGCGGCATGATGTCGCTGCCCGTAGCTCAAAATATACATACACCTGAGCGCTCGTAGTGTATGTATATAGCGATACTCATCAAGTCTCATACCAGGCGCATCGCCGTATGAGGCTTTAGGAGGATTGCTATAAATAACAGGCGCAAAAAAGCCGGGACCTGCCCGGCTTTTCTTATCTGCGCTGCCTATTCCTTCACCAGGGTAATCACTACTACCGTATCGGCGCCCGCGACGGCGGAGATGTAGTTTTTGCCGTTGAAGACCAGCGTGTCGCCCGCGTTCAACTCATGCACTTCGCCGTCGTTCAGAGTGACGGTGATTTTGCCGCTCATCACGTTGAAGATGATGTCTTCGCCTTCGTGGTTGTGGCGGTCGATTTTCTCGCCGCTTTTCAGCGCTTTGCGCACTACGGTGCCATTTGCGTTGCTAAAGACTTTGCCTTCTTCGCTCAATACCTTGCCCGCAGGCGCGTCGGCGGCGAAGGCCGGGACGGCAAGGGCGATGAGGGCAGCGGTCAGCAGGGTTTTCATGGAAGTTCTCCGGTTATGAATGGAGGCGCGACTATACCCCCCAGTCACGCAACGTGCAAATGCGATTTCCTCTCAACCATATTCCGTTTGTTCATCCTGCACGCCGCCCCCGCTACCCCGCGGATTTTGTGCTATTATCGCGCGGCTTTTCCGCCGCCATCCTGCGGATTTACAAGAACAAGGCTCACATTTCATGCTCACTTTCCCCGATTTCAATCCTTATATTTTCAAGCTCGGCCCGATTCACCCGACCTGGTACGGCCTGATGTACGTCATCGGCTTCGGCTGCGC
>CAURAS010000151.1:0-4566 GCA_963522865.1 uncultured Cardiobacterium sp. | reverse complement strand
CAGAGCGGGATGAGCAGGGTTTCGGAAAGGACGGTCATGTCCGGGGTGATTTTTGTCGTCATCGTGAACCTCGCAGGTTGTTGCAAAGGCTTCGCATTATATATCTGTGAAAAAGCGAGGTAAAAATGTGTATTTTTCCTCAATATCGCGCTAGTATTTGGTGATATTTGTTGTTCTACACAGTGTGTCTGTGATTCCTGTTTTTTTGCTGTCTCGTGGCGGCAAAGCCTTTCTTGCACCATATTTTTGATTTTACATTGAAAATTCTGAAAATTTACTGGACTTTTTGGTAAGGTGCGTTTCATAATGCGGGCGACGGTTACCGTCTCTGTTATTGGTTGATTCATGAGAGGTGTCTATGCAAGAGAGCGTTTCCGCCGCCCCGCGCAAGGCCGGGATGGGCGCGTATATTGCGCTGATTTTCGCGGTGATTTTTTTCTCCGGGATTAGCGTCAGCAAGCCGGTGCAGGACTTTGGCACGGTGATTGCCGAGAAAGTCGGCGTCGAGCCGAAGAAGGTGCACGATATTTTCAGTGTCTTTGATTTCAATACGTTGAACGGCAAGTTCGGCAAGGTTGCGGTGCCGGAAACTGCCGACAAGGCCGCGAGTGGCCACGGTTCGGCGAATTTCTCCGGCCAGGGCGGCGCAGGCGCACGTGATGGTTTCATGTTTGCCCTGACCTTGATGCCGACGACGCTCTTTGCGATGGGCATCATCGCCGTGCTGGAACATTACGGCGCGCTGGAAGCGATGCGCCGCCTGTTGCAGCGTATTCTGAAGCCGCTGATGGGCATTCCGGGCGATACCGGCCTCGCGATGATTGCCAGTTTCCAAAGTACCGATGCGGGCGCGGCGCTGACCCGCGCGCTTTACGACGAGGGCAAGCTCAACGCGCAGGAACGCGATATTTTCGCGATGTTCCAGTTCAGCGCGGGCGCGCCGATTACCAATTTCCTCTCCTCCGGTGCGGCGCTACTCGCGCTCACTGCCGCGGCTGCAGTCGCTGGGGGCGAGGCGGAAAAAGTGCCGACCACGATTGGTGCCTGCCTCGCCGTCATCTTTATTTTCAAGGTCGTTGGCGCGAATCTGATGCGCTTTTATCTGCGCCTCGTCGCCCGTAAAGAAGAAGGAGCGCCGTCATGAGTGAAATGCAAGAAAAACCGATGCTGACCGATGTTTTCGTCAGCGGCGTCAAGCGCGGCTGGGGTATCGCGACCGGCAGCATGTTGCCCAACGTGTTGATGGCCTTCATCCTCATCTACGTCCTCAAACTCACCGGCATTCTCGACCTGATCGGCACGGTCTGCGGCCCGGTGATGAAAATCTTTGGCCTGCCCGGCGAAGCACTGATGGTGCTGCTCGCTGCCTGGTTGTCGATGGGCGGCGGTGTCGGCGTCGCCTCCAGCCTGTTTGCCGCCGGAACCCTCAGCCTGCACGACATCGCCGTTATCGCCCCGGCGATGTACCTCATGGGCTCGCAGGTGCAATACATCGGGCGACTGCTCGGCGTCGTCGGCACCCCCGGCAAATATATCCCGGTGATGGTGCTGATCTCCATCATCAACGCCCTGCTTGCCTTGTTCGTCATGCAAATCATCGTTTAGGAGCAATGCCATGAAAAAAGAAACCTTTTTGGAGCATCTGAAACCCTTCATCAATACCGACTGCGGCAGCTACCAGCCCGCCGGTGTTGGCAAAATCGCCGATATGCTCACCGAAAAATACACCGCGCTCGGCGGCTGGCACATCAAGCGCCAGCACCTGCACGATGAAGTCGGCCCCGGCCTGCTCATTACCAACCGCGAAAATCCTGACTACTACGACGTGCTGCTCGTCGGCCACCTCGATACCGTCTTCCCCGAAGGCACCGCCGCCGCGCGACCGTTCAAAGTAGAAGGCGACCGCGCCTACGGCCCCGGCGTTGCCGACATGAAAAACGGCGTCGTCGCCATCTACGCCGCATTATCTGAACTCGACCCGGCGGTGCGCGACAAACTCTCCATCGGCATCCTGCACAACCCGGATGAAGAAATCGGCTCCATTCACTCCGACCCGTGGCTGCTGGCGGAAGCGAAAAAAGCCGACCGCGTACTCGTCTGCGAATCGGCACGCGCCGACGGCTCGCTGGTGAACCGCCGCAAAGGCAACGCGACCTTCATCATCACCTACCACGGCGTCGCCTCGCACGCCGGCAACGACCCGGAAAAAGGCCGCTCCGCCGTGCTGGAAATGGCACACTGGACCGTTGAACTTGCCAAACACAACGACTACGCCAACGGCACCAGCCTGAACGTCGGCCAGGTCAAAGGCGGCAGCGCCAGCAACGTCGTGCCGGACAGCGCCGAAGCGGTGCTTGACCTGCGCTTCTGGGACAACGCCAAATACGACGAAATCCGCGCCCTGCTTGACCGCCTTGCCGCCAAACCGTTCGTGGACGGCGTGCGCGTCGAAATCCGCGTCAAATCACAAAAACCGGCGATGGTGATGAACGCGGGCACCGAGCAACTGATGCAACTCGTCGAAAAAGCAGGCAAAAAAATCGGCCTGCCCATCACCTGGCAAGCCGTTGGCGGCGGCTCGGACGCCAACACCACCTCGGCGCACGGCATCCCCTCGCTGGACGGCTTCGGTCCGATCGGCGCGGGTTTCCACAGCGAAAAAGAGTATCTGGAAATTGAAAGCATCGAGCCGCGCGTCGCGCTCTTGAAAGCGGTGCTGGAAGAAATCGCTTCCTGATAGACCGCCGTTACGAAAAAGCCGCCTGCGGGCGGCTTTTTTACGTGCGGATTCATTGGCGATAAATCTCGCGTGAGCTATTCCCGTCCCCACGGGAGAGGGAGCAGATGGATGGATTGCACACTTCAGGTGAACATTATCCGGCATGTAGGGGCGGTTAGCGAGGAACTCGCGTAACCGCCCGCCTGCGGGAAAGCGTGGAGTGAGTGGAGCAGTGAATACACCACGCAGCGACGAATCTATAGCCCTCTTCGCTGGTAAAGACTGTGGCGAAAGCGCGTTGGGGTACTGAAACGCCGCTACGCGAATCGTTTGCTGCCCCCACCCCGGGCTCCCATGAAAAAGGCATCTGCTTTTTCGTGGGAACGCTCGGCCCCTCCCCCACGGGGGAGGGAGCAGATTGGCAAAAGTTGCGGCAGCGGTTGTCGCTGCGTCTCCTGCGAAGGGGCTATTTGTGGTTTACATACACATCGAGCGCTCAGGTGTATGTATATTTGAGCAGCATGCCACGGTTTATTCGTGTGCGTTGCTGGCGTCGTGCAAGTCAAAAATGCTGGCGAGCAGGGCGGTGGCGTAGCTGCCGCGCGGCAGGGTGAAGGTGAGGTGCAGCATATGCGCCTCCGGCCAGTGGTATTGCAGCTCGCGCGGGCACACGGTGAGGGCGCGCCAGCCGCTATCGCCGTATTTTTCAAGGTAGCGCACGGCGGCTTGTTGTGCGGCATCGGCGCTTGCCAGCCAGGCGGAAACCGCGGGCGGCAGTGCGCCTTTTTCTTTGCCGGGCAACCAGCCGCCGAGGGCGATGTCGCCGCTTTCAAGGCGGGCGAGTAGGGTGTCATCCACGGCTTCAATGGTGAAGTGGCTGTTGCTGCCGGCGAGCATGGCGCGGTCGCCGGGTTGCGGGGTGTGCAGGGTTCCAGCGGCGAGGCGGGCGGCGAGTTGGGCGTTGTAGGCGTCGGCGCGCAGGGTGGAAAGTACTTGCGCGCGTTCGTCGTGTTTTTTCGGGAGTTGGTCGCGTTCGACCCAGCGCTGTGCCTTGTCGCGGTTGCTGTGGCCAAAGCGCTGGTCGCCGAAGTAATTGGGAAAGCCGTCGCGGGCGAGGGCAGCAAGCGCGGCGTCAATGCTGGCAGGGGCGGCGTCGATGTCGCGCAGGGTGATGGTAAAGGCGTTGTAGCGGTGTGCGCCGACGCGCAGTTTGCGTTCGTTTAATTGGCGCTCCAAGATGCGCCAGCCATCGCCGCTGTCGGGCAGTTGCGCGCCGTGTTTGGCGGGCAGCGAGAGCCATTGGCGGGTGATGGCGTGGCGGTCTTTGAGGCCGCTGTGCGCGATGTCTTTTTGCGCGCAGCCGCTGAGGCGCGCCCATTCGCGTTTGAGCCAGGCGGTGTTGAGGCCGGTTTTTTCGACGTAGCACCAGAGGTGTTCGCCGTGGCCGGTCAAGGGGAAGTCGATTTGTTCGGCGACGCGGAAGTCGGCGGGGTGCTGTTTGAAGGTGGCGCGGGGTTTGGGCATGGGTTTCTCAATGTATAGCGATACACGCAAGGTTCTGTACAAGGCGTGCCGCCGAAGACGGTACGCTGCTGTACGGCGCGGGTTGCCCATAAAAATGGCTTTGCCATTTTTATGGGTGCCCGGTCAGGCGGCATAACTCCGTACAGGGCGTTGCGTGGATTGCGATAAAAAAGCCGTGAGTTTGTGGCTCACGGCGGTGATGATTTTGACGCGTTAACGCGACGCGGTCAGGCGGTCGTAGATGGCGTCCAGCGCGACCATTTCGGCACTGTCGCTGCGGCGTTCTTTGTATTCGACTTCGCCATTCGCCAGGGTTTTGTCGG
>CAURAS010000150.1:0-4587 GCA_963522865.1 uncultured Cardiobacterium sp. | reverse complement strand
GATATAGGGAATCAGGATGATGTTGGCAATAATCCAGCAGAATATCAGGGTGTTGAGAATTTCTGCCTTTGCGGCGCGGGCGGCATTGCGGCGCGGATGATCGTCCTGTTCGGGGTTCATGGCGGGTTTGGGGTTTCGCGGAGATGTAAATGCCGGCAATAGCCGGCTTTTTTAGAAAATCTCTTTGCAGCAGGGACTATTTTTCATGTGATTGGGAATATACGGGTTGGCGGTGATGATGTTGCCACAATCCCTTTGTAACAGGGTTCATGCGGTGAAAGCGCGGACGCAGTTTACCGCAACATGATGCCTATTTACATACACTACGAGCGCTTAGGTGTATGTATAGCGATACTTGTAAAGCCTCATACAAGACGCCAGCGAAGATAGTGCGCCGTTGTACGGCAAGGCAGCGCGGGGGATTGCTATACTCTACACAAACCCTATCGGAGCCCCCGCATGACTACCTCCGTACCGCTTTACCAGCCGCTCAACACCCTGAAGCCTGTCGCCGAAAATATCTGGATTGCCGACGGCGATATTACCTGGATGAACATGGGCATCCTGCGCGCGCCGTTTTCCACGCGCATGACCGTCATCCGGCTGCAAGACGGCGGCCTGTGGTGCCATTCGCCCATCGCGCCGGACGACTCGCTCTTCGCCTCCATGGACGCGCTCGGCGCGGTGCGCCACCTCGTCTCGCCCAACTACATCCACTACGCGCACATTCCTGCCTGGCAGGCGCGCTACCCGCAGGCGACCGCCTGGGCGAGTCCCGGCGTACGCGAACGCGCGGCGAAAAACCGCATTGACGTGCAGTTTGACGCCGACCTTGGCGACAGCACGCCGCCAGAATGGGCGGGGCAAATCGAGCAGACTGAATTCCGCGGCAGCCGCGTCATGCGCGAAATCGACTTCTTCCACCGCGCGAGCCGCACCTTGATTCTCACCGACCTGATTGAAAACATCGAAACCGCGAAAATGCGCGGCTTCTGGAAGCTGGTGATGAAACTGGCGGGCAACCACGACCCGGACGGCAAGGCGCCGATCGACATGCGCGCCACCTTCACCGACCGCGCCGCCGCCCGCGCGAGCCTGCAGCAATTGCTCGCCTGGCAACCAGCGCGCATCATCCTCGCGCACGGCCGCTGCTATGCGGGCAACGCCGAGGCGGAGCTACGTCGCGCCTTCCGCTGGCTGGGAAATATTTGAAAGGCGTTTTGCAGGATGGATGCTATCTGCGAGCAATGGCATCGCGCGGCGAATGCTGATTGCCTCAGCGCGTGCAAAGCAGGGTTGGCGGTTCATTTACATACAGCTGAGCGCTCGATGTGTATGTATATTTGCGCTTACCGCATCCCTTCGGCGATGCGAATGAAGCCTTCGATGTAGTCCACTTGCCGTTCGCCGTCGCGCAGGCCGAGGTGGATGTGTTTGTAGATGCCGTCGCCGAGGCGCAGGCAGGCGAGCGGCAGGTGTGCCGCTTGTTCGCGGATGAGCCAGTGCGGCAGGGCGGTTACGCCACGGTTCGCCGCCACCATTTGCAGGAGGATTTCCGTGGTTTCCAGGGTGCGGTGCGCGGCGACGCTGCGCTCGGCAGGCAGCAAGAATTGTTGGTAGATGTCGAGGCGCTCGACCGGCACCGGGTAGGTGAGCAGGGTTTCGTTGGCGAGATCTGCGGGCTGCACGGTGTCTTTCGCCGCCAGCGGGTGGTCGCGGGCGACGACCAGCACTTGTTCGTAGGGGAAGACGGGCAGGTAGTGCAGGCCGGCGGTTTGTACCGGGTCGGGGGTGATTAGAATATCGACTTCGTAGGCGAGCAGCGCGCCCGCGCCTTTGAACTGGAATTGTTGTTTGACGTCCACATCAACCCGTGGCCACGCTTCCAGATAGGGCGCGACGATTTTCAGAAGCCATTGGTAGCAGGGGTGGCATTCCATGCCGATGCGCAACAGGCCGCTTTGTCCGCGCGCGTAGTAGCCGAGTTGTTCTTCGAGGTGGTCAAACTGCGGCAGGATGTTCTGCGCGAAGCGGTGCAGGCGCTCGCCCGCCTGGGTCAGGCGCAGGTTGCGGCCGTCTTTGTTCCAAAGCGGCGCGCCCAGTTGTTCTTCCAGTTTTTTGATGGTGTGGCTTAATGCCGATTGTGAGAGGAAAAGGGTTTCGGCGGCTTTGGTGAGTGTGCCGTGTTCGACCACGGCGCGGATGATGTTCAGGTGATGGCGTTCGAGCATGGTGCGTTATGAGCGGTTTTCATGGGTCGATGCAATTTTAGCATTTTTCATCATGATGCCAGGCCGCTATAGTGCGCCTTTCTTTAATCCATTCAGGAGTAACCATGACTGTCATCCACAACCTCGGCTTTCCGCGTATCGGCGCGAAACGTGAACTGAAATTCGCGCAGGAAGCGTACTGGAAGGGCGAAACCACCGCCGCCGAACTGCAAGACGTCGCCAAGGCGCTGCGCGCACGCCACTGGCAGAACCAGGCCGGTTTTGACTTCGTCCCGGTCGGCGATTTCACCCTTTATGACCACGTGCTCGACATGAGCGTTACCCTCGGCAACCTGCCGAAGCGCGCCTATGAAGGCGGCGGCGACGAGCTGGACGCCTTCTTCCGCACCGCGCGCGGCCGTAGCCCGCTGGATAAAGGCGCAGGCGTGGCTGCGGGCGAGATGACCAAATGGTTCAACAGTAACTATCACTACATCGTCCCCGAATTTGACGCGAACACCAGCTTCAAACTCAACCCGCAGCGCCTCTTGGAGCAAATCAAGGAAGCGCAAGCGCTCGGCGTGAAAAGCGTCAAGCCGGTCATCATCGGCCCGGTCACTTACCTCTGGCTCGGCAAGAGCAAGGACGACAGCGACCGCCTCGCCCTGCTGGAGCGCCTGCTGCCGGTTTACAAACAACTGCTGAACGAACTGGCGCAAGCCGGTGCCGAATGGGTACAGATTGACGAACCCTGCCTGGTTACCACCCTGGACAAAGACTGGCGGCAAGCGGTCAAAACCGCCTACCACGAATTAAACCGCACCACGCCGAAAATCCTGCTCACCACCTACTTCAGCGACTTCGGCGACAACCTGAACCTGCTGCACGACCTGCCGGTCGATGGCGTCCACCTCGACACCATCAACGCCGCCGGCGAAATCCACAAGCTGGTTGACCTGCTGCCGGCGACCAAAGTCATCTCCCTCGGCGTTGTCGATGGCCGCAACATCTGGAAAACCGACCTCAACCGCCTGCTCGACACCCTCGAACCCATCCGCGCCCGCCTCGGCGACCGCCTCTGGCTCGCGCCTTCCAGCTCGCTCTTGCACGTGCCGGTGGACCTCGACCAGGAAGACAGCCTCGATCCGGAAATCAAAAACTGGCTCGCCTATGCCCTGCAAAAACTGGAAGAGTTGCGCGTCTTGAAAAAAGCGCTCGATAGCGGCCGCGACAGCGTCAAAGCCGAACTCGACGCCAACGCCGCTGCCCTCAAAGCGCGTCGCGAATCCACGCGCGTGCACAACCCGGCGGTGAAAGCGCGCACCGCAGCCGTTACCAAAGAGATGGGCGACCGCAAATCCCCCTACGCCGCGCGCGCGCCGAAACAGCACGCCGCCATCAAGCAGCCGCTGTTCCCGACCACCACCATCGGTTCCTTCCCGCAAACGGCGGAAATCCGCAAATCACGCAGCGACTACAAAAAAGGCGCGATTAGCGAAGCGCAATACATCGCCGACATGCAGGCGGACATCCGCGAATGCGTGAAAATCCAGGAAGAGCTGGACATCGACGTCCTCGTGCACGGCGAAGCCGAGCGCAACGACATGGTCGAATACTTCGGCGAGCAGCTCGACGGCTACGTCTTCACCCGCTTCGCCTGGGTACAATCCTATGGCTCGCGCTGCGTCAAGCCGCCGGTCATCTTCGGCGACATCTCCCGCCCGAAAGCCATGACCGTCAAGTGGAGCGAATACGCACAAAGCCTGACCCAGCGCCCGATGAAAGCAATGCTCACCGGCCCGGTTACCATCCTGAACTGGTCCTTCGTGCGCGACGACCAGCCGCGTGCCGACACCTGCCTGCAAATCGCCCTTGCCATCCGCGACGAAGTGCTGGATCTGGAAAAAGCCGGCCTCGGCGTCATCCAAATCGACGAACCGGCGCTGCGCGAAGGCCTGCCGCTGAAAAAAGAACAATGGCAAGCCTACCTCGACTGGACGGTACACGCCTTCCGCGTCTGCGCCAACGGCGTCGAAGACCAGACACAAATCCACACCCACATGTGCTACAGCGAGTTTAACGACATCATGCAGGCGATTGCCGACCTGGATGCCGACGTCATCACCATCGAAACCTCGCGTTCCGACATGGAACTGCTCAAAGCGTTCGACGACTTCAACTACCCGAACGAAATCGGCCCCGGCGTCTATGACATCCACTCACCGAACGTGCCGCGCGTCGAAAGCATGGTTGATTTGATGGAAAAAGCGCTGAAGCAAATCCCGAAAGAGCGCTTGTGGGTGAACCCGGACTGCGGCCTGAAAACCCGCGCCTGGCCGGAAACCAAAGCGGCACTTGCCAACATGGTGGAAGCAGC
>CAURAS010000149.1:0-4616 GCA_963522865.1 uncultured Cardiobacterium sp. | reverse complement strand
GGACAGCGCGCTGCGCCAACTGCACTTCTACCCGCTCGGCGGCTTCGAAACCACCGTCAACTGGCTACGCGCCATCGAAGCCGGCCGCATCACCCTCACCGCCGAAGGATTCACCACCACCTGAACCGCAAGCGCCTCCGGGCGCTTGATTTATACATACACCTGAGCGCTCGTAGTGTATGTATAAATACCTGCTACAGCGGAAAACCCTTTGCTTCTGCTATATCTCAAAGCAGGCTTGACGCCCCCGTTGGGTACGCGTGCGAATGCTTCCATCAGGCGCTAAACACTTATGATGACTGTAGATAACAGCGAAACCCACCCACTCCCGCCCTTTGCCCCGCAAAATGCGCGCCTACTCATGCTCGGCAGTTTCCCGCCGCCGCGCGAGCGTTGGAAAATGGATTTTTATTATCCGAATATCCAGAACGATATGTGGCGCATCTTCGGCCTCGTTTTCTTTGATGACCGCGAGCATTTTGTCAGCGCCGACAGCAAGGGTTTCCGCGAGGCGGCGATTCGCGATTTTCTCACGGAAAAAGGCATCGCCATCAGCGACACCGCGCACCGTATCCGTCGCCTGCAAGGCAACGCTGCGGACAAGTCGTTGCAGATTCTGGAACCGCTGGATCTCGCCGCCCTTCTCACCCGCCTGCCGCGGTGTCATGCCATCCTCACCACCGGTGAACTCGCGACCCACACGCTGCTGGCGCTGTTACCGCCGGATGCGGTCGCGCCCGCCATCGGCAGGCCCGGCCACGCGCGCTTCAATGAACGCGAGCTGCGTTTGTACCGCCTGCCTTCTTCGTCGCGCGCCTATCCGCTGGTGCTGGCGAAAAAAGCGGAAAGTTACCGCGCCTGTTTCGCCGCCGTGGGACTGTTGCCGTAATGCGCGCACAAAAAAGCCGAAAGGTGTTGCCACCTTCCGGCTCTGGCGCAGGGGTTGCGCTTATTCGCCTGCGACGACGCGTACCAGCACTTCGGTGCTGATGCCAGCGAAGAGGTGCAGGCCGATGGTGTATTCACCAATCTCGCGGATGGTGCCATGCGGCATCAACACTTCGCTGCGCGCCAGTTGCAGTCCTTGTTGGACGGCGGCGTTGGCGATGTCTTGTGTGCCGACAGAACCGAACAGTTTGCCTTCGTCGCCAGCTTTGGCGAGGATGGTCAGCACTTTGCCAGCTAGCGCAGCGGCGCGGCGCTCGGCATCGGCCAGTTTTTCGGCTTGTTGGCGTTCCAGTTCGGCGCGACGCGCTTCAAAGCGTTCAATGTTGGCTTTGGTCGCTTCGGTCGCTTTGCCTTGCGGGATGAGGAAGTTACGGGCATAGCCGGCTTTGACTTCAACGCGGTCGCCCAGTTCGCCCAGATGGGTTACTTTTTCCAGAAGAATGACGTTCATGGTTCCCCCTTAGTGCTGGTCAGAGTAAGGCAGGAGTGCCAGGAAACGCGCACGCTTGATGGCGGTGGCCAACTGGCGCTGATAGAAGGCGTTGGTTCCGGTGATGCGCGCCGGTACGATTTTGCCGGTCTCGGTGAGGAACGCCTTCAGGGTTTCGAGGTCTTTGTAATCGATTTCTTTCACGCCTTCGGCGGTGAAACGGCAGGATCTGCGACGTGCCATGTTTTAGCCCTCCTTCTTCTTGCTGTCGGCCATCGGTGAAGCTTCGGTGATGGCTTCATCGCGACGGATGGTGAGGTGACGCAAAATGGCGTCGTTGAAACGGAAGTTGTTTTCCAGCTCGGCCAGGGTGGCGGCGTCGCACTCAATGTTCATCATCACGTAGTGCGCCTTGACCAGTTTGTTGATCGGATAGGCCAGCACGCGGCGCCCCCAATCTTCGAAGCGGTGCACTTTGCCCTTGGCGGCCTCAACGATGCCGCGATAACGCTCGCTCATCGCATTGACCTGTTCGCTCTGGTCCGGGTGAACCAGAAACACGATTTCATAATGTCTCATAAAGATTCCTTATGGCTAAACAAAGCCGCCAGTGCGGCGGCAAGGAAATGCCGGCGAACCGGCAAGGGCGCGCATTATAGCGGCTTCCCCGCCACAAAGAAACTATCGCCCGCGGCAAAAAACATGCTACCTTGCCGCAAAAATCACTATTTACCCGCATGATACACACCCCCTGGCAACACGCTACCGCCGATACCACTTACGACCCTGCGCGCATCCTCTGCTACGACAGCGAATTCGTGCGCGAACGCAGCTACATCCCGAAACTCGCTCTGGTGCAAACTTGCCAGCCCGGCGGCGTCGCCCAACTCTACGACCCGCTCAACGGCAACATCCCCTGGGCGACCATCCTGCGCCACCCCGCGCCCATCGTCATGCACGCCGCCGCGCAAGACCTCGAGCTGATGCAACTCTGCGGCGGCGCCCTGCCCGCCAGCATCCGCGACACCCAAACTGGCTTCGCCCTCTGCACGCCCAACCTCGCCATCAGCTACGCCGCGCTGGTCGAACATTACCTCGGCATCGCCCCGGACAAAAGCCAAACGCGCAGCGACTGGCTTGCGCGCCCGCTCCAGGCGGTGCAACTGGACTACGCTGCCGATGACGTCGGCCTGCTCGCACGCCTCTACCCGCTGCTCGTCGCCGACCTGCAACGCCTTGACCGCCTTGCCTGGTGGGCGGAAGAAAGCGTGGCGCAGCTCGCTCGCCAACAACAGGCGCGCGATGCCTGGCACTGGTACCGTCTGCAAGGCGCTCCGCAACTGCGCCACGACGACAAACCCGTCGCACAAATCCTCGTTGAAGCTCGCGAACGCCTCGCTGCCGCACACGACCTGCCGCGCCGCGCCATCCTGAGCGACTGGCAAATCATCACCATCGCGCAAAAACGCCCGCACGACCCGGAAAGCCTTGCCGAACACCTTGCGCCCGACCACCTGCTCTGGCAAGAACTGCCCTACCTCGCGCAGCGCTTCAACGACGACACTCCACCGCCCGCGCCGCCTGCCAGTCCGCGTCTCTCGCCCGCCAAGCGCCAGTTATACGAACAGCTCTGCACCTACACCGCAGACACCGCCGCCGCGCTCAACATCCACCCCGACATGCTCGCCCCCGGCCGCGTCCTCAAACACTACATCGCCAAACCCGATCCGGCCAGCCCGCTGCTTACCGGTTGGCGCGCGGCGTTTTACCGCGACCACCTCACCAAACTGCTTTAAATACTGCGCCAACATAAGGACACAAACATGCAACACTTCTGGTACGCCGACGCGCACAGTTGCCTGCCGCTGCACGGCGACACCGACCTCGACCAGCTCCGCCTGCATTACGACGCTGGCGTGCGCTACCTCTCGGTTAACGTCGGCATGGACATGAATCCGCTGCCACAAATCCTCACCACCATTGCCGGCTACCGTCGCCAAATCGCGGCAAGCGACTGGCTTGAACTCGCCGAAACCGCCGCCGACATCGCGCGCATCGCCAGCGAAAACCGCCTGGCGCTGAGCTTTGACCTCGAAGGCGCGCTGCCGCTGCTGGAAACCCCGGACATGGTCGCGCTTTACCACCGCCTCGGCGTGCGGCAAATCCATCTCGCCTACAACCGCAGCAACAGCGTCGCTGGCGGCGCGCACGACGAAGGCGGTCTGACCCCGCTTGGCGAAACCATTGTGGACGCCATCCACGCCGCGGGCATCCTCATGGACTTGAGCCACAGCAACGAACAAACCGCGCTTGACATCTGCGCCTACAGCGGCGACCGCCCGGTGCTGTTCAGCCACGCCAACCCGCGCGCGCTGGTACCGCATGGGCGCAACATCACCGACCGCGCCATCCGCGCCTGCGCCGCGACCGGCGGCCTCATCGCACTGAACGGTGTCGGCAGCTTCATCGGCGACCCTGACCTGAAACCCGCCTCGCTCGTGCCGCTGATTGACTACGTCGCGCAAATGGTCGGCGTCGAACATACCGCCATCGGTCTCGACTACTGCTACGACGACGGCGTGCCGGACGTCCCTGCCGACGTCAACCGCCAATATTGGTGGCCGCCGGCAGCGGGCTACGATCCGAAAAAAGGCTTAAGCGGCAAATACGTCAGCCCCGCCGGACTGGACAACATCCGCGACGGGCTCACCCGCCTGGGCTACCGCGAGGCCGACATCCAGGCCATCATGCGCGACAACCTGCTGCGTCTCATAGAAAAAGTGTGGAAATAAGGCGCCACGTCTGGACAAGCAAAAAGCCACCCGTAACGGTGGCTTTTCTTATGCGGTCGTGAACTGAATATACATACACATCGAGCGCTCAGCTGTATGTAAATGCAGCATACAGCGCGCGTGCTGTGCCGGGTGTCCTCCGTAGTGGAGGAGAGGAGGGCGGTGAACGCGCCGCGTAATGATGCGGGAGCGGTGGGTGATTTTCGGATTTACATACAATATCGAGCGCTCAGCTGTATGTAAATGCGGCATGCAGCGGGCGTGCTGTGCCGGGTGTCCTCCGTAGTGGAGGGCGGTGAACGCGCCGCGTGATGATGCGGGAGCGGTGGGTGATTTTCGGATTTACATACACATCGAGCGCTCAGCTGTATGTAAATGCGGCATGCAGCGCGCGTGCTGTGCCGGGTGTCCTCCGTAGTGGAGGGCGGTGAACGCGCCGCGTGATG
>CAURAS010000148.1:0-4658 GCA_963522865.1 uncultured Cardiobacterium sp. | reverse complement strand
TGAAGTGTATTTTGAACAGGCGTTGCACTTGGTTTGACAATCCGCCGTAAACAGGTTCATTAGCTTCTTAGCGATACCCATAAAGTCTCATGCCAGGCGTGCTGCCGAAGATCGTACGGCGAGGCGGCGCAACACCGTGTGAGGCTTGGGGAGGATTGCTATACATACACCTGAGCGCTCGATCTGTATGTATAGCTACCCCACTTGCAACGAATATAGTGGGTCCCGCAACGAACGCTGCCCGCTTATAACTTCTGCTTCAAATACTCCTTCAGTCGCACCAGGCGGCGGCGGACAAACCGCGGCGACAGCTGCCAGCATTTCCGTCCCACCCGCCAGAAAATACTGCGTTTCTCTGCGGGCAGGATGGCGTCTTCCGTGCTTTCCCGCAGTTGCAGGGCGGCCATCACCGATTCATACCAGAACGTCTGGCGCAAATAATAAAAATAATAGCCGCCCAATTCGGCCTGGCGGTTATTCCAGGGCTTCGTTTCAAAACCGGCGTAATGAATAATCTTGGGATCCGTTTCCGTCGTCTTTAATTCGGCAACATACTGCGGCGGTAATCCGCGGTAAATATCCTGCACGCTATTAACGCTGTTCCAGCGCGGGTCAAGATAGACCACATCGCCCAAAAAATATTTATTGAGAATATCCTGATCCAAAAACCAATAGCGCTTGTTAAGCAGATCAGAAATCATCACTTCCGACAAATCCAGACGACGCAGTTTTTCCATATTAAACAGAATGACACCCGCCTGGAAATAATGCTGCCAGCCTTCTTCCAGACCGACATAATCGCGCAAATAGCGTTTCGCTGGCAGGCTGCCAGTCGTATCAATAGAAAGCACATTATTCAGGCAAAAATGGTGCATGATATAATCAAACACCACACCCAGCGCATGATCGCCCAGCGGAGTATCGAACAATTTGCTGATATCATCCAGCACAATGGTGTCGCAATCAATATAAAGCACCTTCTCCCGATTCGGAATCAGTTTATCCAGAACAAGACGGTAGAAAGTCGCGCGGGAGAAGTGCATATGCGTTGCCAGCTGCTGGAATTCACCTGCCAATTCGAGAAACTGGATCTGTGCGTGGGCAGGCAATAATCTTGCCAGCATTTTTTGATGTTCTTGACTAATGCCGCCATCGAGAATAATCAGATCGAGGAATTTATCTGCGGGGAAATGATCACGAATAGAGCAAATCAGCGCGCCCAAATGCGGGGTGTAATGGTCATCGGAGGCAATGACCACGCTGACCACGGGTTTATCGCTGCTAACCGGCGCGGCGTACCAGGCTTTTGCCGTAGTATCCTGAATAAAAATGCGGTGCAGGTGATTGATTTTCAGCTTGGGTTGTTCTGCCAGTTTCTTTTGCAGCCAGACGTTAAAGAGGCGTTCGGAAAGATAGCCAAAAACGCGCCGTTCCTGAACGCCGTAAGCAGAAATATCGGCACGTTTCTCAACTTCGGCCAGCACGGCAAAGAGCCAGGTAGAATATTCGGCAAACAATTGACGGCGCATGATGAACATATTGGTGAAGTAGCCACTATGCGCTTGCTGCATGGCATCGAAATGGGGCAGATACGCAGGATAGTCTTTGGCAATGACTTCGCGGGTAATATTCAGGTCGCGTGCGTGATGGTAGGGCGCAGCGTCGTAGTGATGGCGCAGATTTTTCCAGCCATCCTGCCGCACATTCCAGGGGTGTGGCAAAATAATATCGTAAGGCTCAATCTGCGCACGCATATTTTCTTCATTGAGACCGTATTTTTTGCTGAAATCAAGATGAAAGGCGTCTTCTTCGATAACGCCATAGTGTTTTAAGGTGCGACTCGCATCTTTATGGAAATCAAAAAAACGGCGGTAGTGCATCAACCCGATATAGTCGGAATGGTGGTCTTGTTTCCACATCCAGTATTGTGCGGTCAGCTCACAATAGCTGTCGTTTTTATCGGCAATGTTATCGCCCTGGTTATCGCGGCAGGTAATGTCGGCAATTGTATCGCCATGACCAACCTGTATCGGTTTGATAAAAGGATTTTGCAGAATGTGTGCCGCTTTGTGATAGACGGTATAAAGGGAAATGGTGCTCATGTTTTTCCTCGTGGCAGAAAATGGGTGCGTTTCATAGGGAACGAACGGCGGCGCAGTATAGGAAGGACGCGCCGGAAAATCCATGACAAGGCGGTATCTGCGCGGGCGGCGCGCGTTGTTGTGGCGCGGGCGACTATAATGGCGGGCGTTTTATCGCCGGAATTTTTCATGACTCCATCCTCCACCGCGCCCGCCTGGGGCGTGCATCTGAAACTCCTCGGCATGACCGCCCTGTGGGGCGCGTCCTACCCCTGGGCGAAAGCGGTCACGCAGGCGATGCCGGTGCTGACCGCCGCCACCCTGCGTTTTTTCCTCGCAGCCCTCGCCCTCCTGCTCTGGCTGCACCATTTGCGCCGCCTGCGCACGCTGCTCGCCCTGACCCGGCGGCAATGGGCGGCGATGGCGCTCGCCGCGCTGTGCGGTATCGCTGTTTATACCGCCAGTTTTATGTACGCCGTACAGCGCATCCCGGCGGGTAAGGCGGCGGTGCTGTTTTCTTTAAGTCCGGTCTTGACGCTGCTTTCTGCCGCCTGGCTGTTCGGTGAACGGCTGAACGCGCGCATTGTCGCCGGAATGGCGCTGGCGGTCGCCGGTTCGGCGGTGGTCATCGCCCAGGGCAACCCGCTGGCGCTGTTGCACGGCGGCATTGGCACGGGCGAGATGCTCATCGGTCTGTGCGTGCTGTGCTGGACGGCGTACACCCTCATCGGTCGCCGCGCGCTCGCGGGCATGGACGCGCTGACCACGACCGTCTGCACCCTGCTTTTGGGCGCGCTGATGTTGCTGCCGTTCGCGCTTGCTTTTGAGGGAACGGCCGCCTGGGGCGCGCTTTTCCACGCGCCGGGCGCGGTTTGGGTGGCGTTGCTCGGTCTCGTTTTCGGCTCGACGGTGCTCGCTTACGTCTGGTATTTCGAGGGCATCCGCGTCCTCGGCGCGGGGACGGCGGCGGGTTATCTCACTTTTGAACCGGTCTTCGGCGTCCTCTTTGCCGCGCTTTGGCTGCATGAGGCGCTGCATTGGTCGCTGGTGGCGGGCGGCAGCGTTGCCTTCGCCGGCATGGTGTTGATGTATCTGGGGCGGCGCGCGCTCACAGCAGGGCGACGCCGTAGCGCAGCAACCCCCAGGCGATAAGCCACATCACCACGCCGATGGCGGCGTCGAGCAGGCGCCAGGTCAGTGGCCGACGAAAGAGCGGCAACAGCAAGCGCGCGCCAAAGCCCAACGCGAAAAACCACAGCGCCGAGGCGGCGACCGCCCCGCAGAGAAAGAGCGCTTTGGCGACGGGCGAGAGCGTGCCGGCGATGCCGCCGACGATGACCACGGTATCGAGATAAACATGCGGATTGAGCAGGGTAATCGCCAGCGTCAGCAACACCGCCTGCCGTGCGCTGCCGCTGGCTGCGTCCGCGCCCAGTTCCATCACCGCGCCGCCGCGCCAGACCGCACGGAAAGCCCGCGCGCCATAAACCAAGAGAAACAGCGCGCCGACAAACGCCAGCGCCACCGACGCCACCCGGCTTTCGCTGATGAGCGTGCCCAGCCCGAAAACGCCGAGCGTCATCAAGAGAAAATCGCAGAAAAAACAGGTGAGCACGATGGGCAACACCTGCCAGCGCTTAAGCCCTTGCTTGAGGACAAAGGCATTCTGCGCGCCAATGGCGACAATCAGCCCGCCGGAGACGAGAAACCCTTGCAGCAATGCGTTCATAAAAACCTCGCAAAAAGCGCGTTTATAGCATCGCGCGTGTTAGGCGGCCAAGAAATCCTGGACACTGTCCCTTTACATACACCTCGAGCGCTCAGGTGTATGTAAATGGGTTAGCGAGTAGAAGCCGCGCGGTATTCATTCCGACATTGAGGCTTGCCACTAAACTCCACCCCGTGCCTCCCCCGTGAAGGAAAGAGGTGTATCGCTAGTTTACATACACCTGAGCGCTCGGAGTGTATGTAAATCAGGAGGGCTATCTGGTCGCTCCGGCAAAAACACCTGCCCCACCCCGCGCCTGGAATCTCGTAAAATGCCCGGCGAAATCTCACACGGAGCCTAAAATATGATGCCAAAAACCGCCCCTATCGCCATCATCGGCGCGATGGAACAGGAAATCACCCTGCTGCAAAGCCGCATCCAGCAGGCGCAGCACGAGCAGGTCGCGCACATCACCATCACCCGTGGCATCCTCGCCGGCAAACCGGTGCTGCTGGCGCAAAGCGGCATCGGCAAGGTGAACGCCGCGATTACCACCACCGTGCTGCTGGAAAAATATCAAGCGGCCTGTGTCATCAACACCGGCAGTGCCGGCGGTTTGCAGGGCGGGATGAAGCAGGGCGATGTCGTCGTTGGCATCCAGACCGCGCACCACGACGCCGACGCCACCGCCTTTGACTACGTCATCGGCCAACTGCCGCAAATGCCTGCGCGTTACGACAGCGACGCGGCGCTGGTCGAACACGCCGCCCGCGCTGCCATTGCCTTTGACGGCGCCGCCATACACCGCGGCCTTATCGTCAGCGGCGACCAGTTCATCAACCACCCCGACAAAATCGCCCGCATCCGCA
>CAURAS010000147.1:0-4663 GCA_963522865.1 uncultured Cardiobacterium sp. | reverse complement strand
TGGCCAAGGGTGATGGCGGAGATGTGGTTGTCGGTGAGGATGAGGTAGCCGGGGTCGTTGAAGAAGGGGATTTCTTGTTTTTGTTCGCGCGCGATGCTGCGTAGGCCGAGCAGGTGGCCGTAGGTGTCCTGGCCGTTGCGACAGGCGTGTTTGCGCGCGCGGTGTTCTTTGCTGTATTGGTCGATGAGCGGCTGGATGTCGGCGGCGTCTTCCAGTTGGTAGATGGCGTGCGCGGCGGCGATGGAGGTTGCGGTGACGTTTTGCATGTAGGATTTTCGCCCGTTTTGGTAGTGGCGCATGTCAATGTTTTCGCGGCTGCTTTTGATGGTTTTGCGTGTTTTGTATTGGGCGTATTGCAGGGCGAGCTGCATGATGGCGTCGCGGTCGTTGTGTTTCAGGAGGGCTTGTTCCTGGTCGTTGAGGAAGAGGTCGTAGATGCTGGTGGTGTAGCTTTCGGCGTGGTGGCGGTATTCGGCCAGCGCGTCTTTGATGAGTTTGTGGGTGCCGCTGTCCTGGTCTTTGGTTTCGTGTTTGTCAATTTGCCAGTCGAGCGGGCGCAGGTTGAGGTTTTCCGGCAGGGTGTTTTTCCGCCGGATTTGGCCGTCGCGCTGGTAGTGTTGGGCGAGTTGGAGGATGTCGGCGAGGCTCGCGGCGTCTATCCAGGTGCTTTCGCTGTGGAGGAAGTAGCGGTCGTCGTTGATGTTGCAGCGGTAGTTGAGCGGTTTGTATGCCCAGAAGGCGCTGCCGTCGGAGAAGGCGGCGTCGTTCAGCGCGTCTTCGTCGTCGAGGATGTGCGAGTCGTCGATGCTGAGTACGAACAGGGCTTTTTCGATGGTTTGCCAGATGGCGGCGTTTTCGCCGCGGCTGATGAGTTGGGCGCGGATTTCGCGCGCCTGGGTGTTGGGGAAGACGCTCGGCGCGGCAAAGGGCAGGTCGGGCGCTTCGGGGCGGCTTTGGATGAGGGCGTAGAGGGTGTTTTCGATTTGTGCGGGCGAGGCGATGCCGCCTTTGTCGTCATGGATGTCCATGCTCCAGCCGCGCCCCTGGTAGAGGATGATGATGTGGCGTGCGGGGTCGTGCGGGCTGTTGAAGGTGTATTCGTCTTCTACGGGCAGCGGGCGGCGGGCGGCGCCGCGCAGCACTTCCCACTGGCCGTGGCAGGTGTCGGGGTCGTCGAGGATGGCGCGCAGTTCGCCGTTTTGGTAGGCGTGGTGGACGCGGGCAAGGGCGTGGGTGAAGTGGGCGACGCGCTTCAGTCCGCTTTGTGGCGCTTTCCAGTCGATTTTCATCGCCTGGTTGCCGGTGAGTGGCAGGCTGCCGCGGTTGGCAAGGCGCATGCCGCGCCAGTAGTCGATGAGCCAGGAGTCGGGTGCGGCGAGATCGGCGCGTTGTTCGAGCAGGCGCTGGAGTTTGGGCGCTTCGAGATGGCGGAAGTCTTCCAGTGCCTTGGCGCTGTGGGCGTAGGTTTTGTCGTCCACCAGCGGTTTGAGCCATTGCAGGTAGGTGGCGAAGGTGTCGTCGAGGCTGGGCAGGGGCAGGGTTTTCATGCGGCGGATTCGGGGTCTGCGATGGTGATGTGGTCGATGCGACGGTAGTTTTTCGGCAGCCAGTTGCCTTTGTGGCCGCGTGGGGTGAGGTAGTTGTCGCGTTCGCTGGCGCGGATGGTGAGTTTTTGTTTGCCGCTGTGGAGGGTGAGGTCGCGCCCGCGCGGTACGGCGAGGATGTGCGCGAGGCGGATGCCGTCGGCGTCGTAGGTTTTTTTGGCTATCGCCAGGGTTTGGCTGCCTTTGCCTTTGGCGAGTTCGGGGATTTCTTCGGCGGGGATGAGGGCGACTCTGCCTTCGTTGCTGATGGCGAGGATGTCCGCTTCGCCTTCGGGCAGGGCTTGTAGGGTGATGGCGCGGCTCGTGCCGCCGGGGGCGATGAGGGTTTTGCCGCTTTTGGTTTTGCTGGTGAGTTCTGCACCGGGGATGAGGAAGCCGTAGCCGTTGTCGGCGGCGATGAGGTAGCGGCGTTCGGGTTCGATGATGGCGGCGGCGATGATGTGCGCGCTCGCCTCGATGCTCATGCTGCTGCTAAGCGGTTCGCCGTAGCTGCGCGCCGATGGCAGGCCGTGCAGGGCGAGGGTGTAGCTGCGGCCGTTGTCGGCAAGCAGGCAGGCTTGTTGGTTGCTGCGCCCGCTGATTTGGGTGAGGTAGGCGTCGCCGTTTTTGTAGGCGAGCGCGGCGCCGTCGATGGCGTGGCCTTTGCCGCCGCGTATCCAGCCCATTTGGGAGATGATGAGGGTGACGGCTTCGCTCGGCGTCAGTTCGGTTTCGTCTAGGGCGACGGCGGCTTCGCGCTCGTGGATAACGGTGCGGCGCGCGTCGCCGTAGGTTTCGGCGTCGGCGGCGAGTTCGTCGGAAATCAGCGTCAGCAGGCGTTCACGGCTTTGCAGGAGTTCGTTCAGGTGCTGTTGTTCGGCGGCAAGCGCTTCTTGTTCGGCGCGGATTTGTAGTTCTTCGAGGCGGGCGAGGTGGCGCAGACGGGTGTTCAGGATGGCTTCGGCTTGTGCCTCGCTAAAGGCGAAGGTCGCCATCAGCACCGGGCGCGGTTCGTCTTCTGTGCGGATGATGCGGATGACTTCGTCGAGGTTCAGATAGGCGATGAGTAGGCCTTGCAGGATGTGCAGGCGGTCGTTCACTGCGTGCAGGCGGTGATTCAAGCGGCGGCGCACGGTTTCTTCGCGGTACACCAGCCATTCGCGCAGGATTTGGCCGAGGTTTTTGACTTGCGGGCGGCCGTCGAGGCCAATCATGTTCATCTGCGCGCTGTAGCGTTTTTCGAGGTCGGTGGTGGCGAAGAGGTGCTGCATCAGGCGTTCGTGGTCAATGCGGTTGGAGCGCGGCACGAGGACGAGGCGGATGGGGTGTTCGTGGTCGGATTCGTCGCGCAGGTCTTCGAGCCAGGGCAGTTTTTTCGCCTGCATTTGTTTGGCGATTTGTTCTTGTACTTTGCTGCCGGAGACTTGATACGGCAGTTGGTCGATGATGATGTTGCCGTCTTCGAGATGCCAGGTGGCGCGCAGCCGCACTGCGCCGCGTCCTGTGCGGTAGAGTGCGGCGATTTCTTCGCGTGCTGATACCAGTTCGCCGCCGGTGGGGAAGTCGGGCGCGGGGATGTGTTGCATCAGGGCGTCGTCGGTTAGCAGCGGGTCGGCGATGAGCGCGCGGCAGGCGCTGACGACTTCGCCGAGGTTGTGCGGCAGGAGGTTGGTCGCCATGCCGACGGCGATGCCGCTGCCGCCGTTGAGCAGAATATTCGGCAGGCGGGCGGGCAGGCGCGCCGGTTCTTGCAGGGTGCCGTCGAAGTTTGCCACCCATTCGACCGTGCCTTGTTCCAGTTCGGCCAAGAGTGTTTTGGCGTAGCCGGTGAGGCGGCTTTCGGTGTAGCGCATCGCCGCGAACGATTTGGGGTCGTCAGCGCTGCCCCAGTTGCCCTGGCCATCGACCAGCGGGTAGCGGTAGGCGAATTCCTGCGCCATCAGCACCATCGCCTCGTAGCAGGCGGAGTCGCCGTGCGGATGGTATTTGCCGATGACGTCGCCGACGGTGCGCGCCGATTTTTTGTGCTTGGACTGGTGTGAGAGGCCCAGCTCGCTCATCGCGTAGATGATGCGGCGCTGCACGGGTTTCAGGCCGTCGCCGATGTGCGGCAGGGCGCGGTCGAGGATGACGTACATGGAGTAGTCGAGATAGGCTTTTTCGACGAAGCCGGCGAGGGGTTGTTGTTCGGTGTTGAGGGCGGTGTTCATGGGTGGCGAGGTAATGAATATGGAGGGCTTTTTACGGGGTTTTGTCGGAAAAATCCAGCGGTTGTTTGCCCATGCTGGATTTACATACACCTGAGCGCTCATGGTGTATGTAAACGCCAACAGCACGCATAACTGATAACGGGCGGTCTCTCGCTGCGCGAGCAATAACTTGTCGCTGCGCTAACCGCCCCTACCAGCCCCATTTACATACACCCGAGCGCTCAAGGTGTATGTAAACGGCACGAAAAAGGGGAAACCTTGCGGCTTCCCCTTGTTTGGCGCAGGCAGCGCTTTATTTCACCAGGCGTTCTTGTTCAGGAATTTTCGCCTTGTGTCTGCCTTCTTCAATGGTGGTAATCAGCAGCAGGATGATGGCAATCACGCCGCCGACAACCATGACGCGGAAGCCGCCATCCCAACCGAAGCGGTCGGCAGCCCAACCGATAACGGCTGACGCGGCAACAGTGCCACCGAGGTAGCCAAAGAGACCCGTGAAGCCTGCGGCCGTACCGGCGGCTTTTTTCGGCGCGAGTTCCAGCGCGTGCAGGCCGATGAGCATGACCGGGCCGTAGATGAGGAAGCCGACGGTGGTCATCAGGATGAAGTCGGTCAGCTGGTAGGGGTTTTTGTACCAGACAACGCCTACGTATTCGGCAATGATGTTGCCTTGCGCATCGACCGGGGTCGCCGGATTCAGCCACAGGGCGAGTACGGCAAGGGTCGTCAGAATCATAAAGATGACGCCCGTCAGGCCGCGTTTGCCTTTGAAGACTTTGTCCGATACCCAGCCGCAGAGCAGCGTGCCCGGTACGGCAGCGAGTTCGTAGATGGTGTATGCCCAGGCGGTGCCTTTGATGTCGAAGTGTTTGA